>JAWWPC010000154.1:0-57718 GCA_033851055.1 Kribbellaceae bacterium
GAGGGGCCGGCATCTGGGCAAGCATCTGCGCGGCACGCTCCGCGTATTCCGGCATGCAATACACCTCGAAGCGGGTCGCGATCGTCGCCCCCGAGGTGGAGAAATCCCGCTGACCGAAGGTGAGCACATGCGCGACGAATCCCCAGATCGCACCGAACACGACGCCGTACAGGGCGGCCCACAAGATGATCAGGATGACGGCGGTGCCGGAGGCGGTGAACAACGAGAGGATCAGACCGATCAGAGCCCCGAACCAGGCACCGGTGCCGGCGCCGGCCAGTGCGGCCTTCCATTTCGTCAACCGGCCGGTGACCCGCTCGACCTGCCTGAGGTCGGAGCCGACGATGGTCAGGTGCTCCACCGGGAAGCCCTCGTCCGACAGGTAGTCGACTGCGCGCTGCGCGTCGGCATAGCTGTTGAACCTGGCGATGGACTGCCCGCGGATGAATTGCGGTGCTTCCTGCGGAGTGGTCATGGCTGTCCTTCCTGCCGGGGAAGTCTGAATTACCACGTTGCCGCAGGTCTCGATCGCATGCATCACTGGTTCGTGGGAAGTTCAGTGGCACGAAGGCAGTCCCTCGAATATGCCATGACGGAACGCCTTCGTCCGGTCGAAGGCGCCGCCACGATCCACCCGGTCACCGGACGGCGAGAAGCTGGTCGCGACGATCATGCTGAGCACCTCGTCGATGTCTCCGGGCGACAGCAACGACTGCTCGAGACCGCCCGCGGCCAGCGCCGAGACCCAGGCCCCGGTGAAGCAGTCCCGCTGCAGGCCTGGCCCCCGGCCGGTGACAGGCAGGCCGGCCTCGGTCTGCGCGGCTATCCCCCAGGCCTCGCTCAGCGCCGCGCCGGTGGCCATATCGCCGACCTGCTGGTGGGCTGCCTGCAGTGCCGGGACCACCCACATCACCGTGCGGCTGTCAGGGCAGTAGCCGGAGATGGCATCCACCCCGTCCAGGCGCGCACAATCGGGCAGCGGGGCCTGCTCCACCGGCTGCCGGGCCGGGCTTTTGAAGGGCTTGCCGTGGACCATCTTCGGCAGTGCTTGTGTCCAGAAAGAGTCCAGCTGTCCCGCCAAAAAGCCGACCGCCTCGGAGAACGGCAGGTTTCCTCCGGTTTGTGCCTCGGTTACCGTCCGGAACGGCAGCTCGGTGGTGACCACGCCCCGGTTGGCGAGCTGCGCACACCCTTGCGCGCTGTCCTCGTAGCCGGTCTGGAACGAGTTCACCCGGTCGAAGCCGAGTCCGTGCGCCTGGACGTTCGTGGCGGGCGTGCCCGGCTGGTCCCGCAGCGCCAGGATCGTGGCGATCGCGCTGTCCAACGCGCCGTCGCTGAGAGCCACCGGGTCGTCGCCGGACGTCTCGGCGTACCGGACCCACGAGCCCGCGAAGCAGTCTGCCTGCAGTTCCAGCAACACCGATGGCGCGCTCACCCCCGCGCGCCGCTGCACGGCATGTCCCATCTCGTGCGCCAGCACGACGGCCGGGGCGATCCCCCCGAACCGGCTGTCCAGCTCAGGCATCAGCAGTGCCGCGTCCCAGGCGATGTAGTCGTCGTTCGGGCCGCCGCAGTAGAACGCGTTCCCCTTCATATCGTCGTACGTCTGGCGCTGGCCATTGCAACTGAACGGCGGGCTCTGCGGGGTCTTCGGTTGGAACCCGCCCTTCAACGGGGTGAATCCGCGCTTGTAGACCGCCGGAAGCCGCCCCGCCCAGAACTGCTCCAGACTGTCCTCTGTCGCCGAAGTAGCCGGAGCCAACTCGGCGGCGGTGCGACCGAGGGTGACGTGGGCCGTCGGCGCGCTGGGCCGGGTCACCACAGCGACGGCCACGAGAGCAGCCACGAGCGCCACTACGCCTGTCAAAGCAAGCGTGCCTCTATGTCCGGCTCCAGAGTTCACCAGGAGGTTCCCCTGCTCGTCATACTCAAGCTTGATCCGCAGCCACCCCGCCCCGCGTCCCCAGAACACGTGATCCAAACCACGCCTGGTACTTGGGAAGTAGCATCACGGCCGTGCCACTCCGCGAGAACACCGCACGCACCCGCCCGGACCGTTGTCCGGGTGTTCTCGCCGTGCATCAGGCTGCCGACGGCGGGCTCGCTCGTATCCGGCTGCCCGGCGGTGTGCTCTGGACGGACCAGCTGCAGGTGCTGGCAGCGGCCTCAGCCGAGCTGGGTGACGGCAACCTCGAACTGACCTCGCGGGCCAACCTGCAGATCCGCGCACTTCGTCCAAGTGCTGCGCAGGCGCTCTCGGACCGCCTCTACAGCGCCGGCCTGCTGCCGTCAATCAGTCACGAGCGGGTCCGCAACATCCTCGCCTCTCCCCTGTCCGGCCTCGACCCGCACAGCCTGTACGACGTGCTGCCCGCGGTGGCTGAGCTGGATCGGCAACTGTGCGCCCGGCCGACGCTTGCGGGACTCCCTGGGCGGTTCCTGTTCGCGCTGGACGACGGCCGCGGGGATCTGGCTGGGCTGGGAGCCGATGTCGGGATCCAGGCGTTGCCGGGTGGTCAGGTCGCGTTGCTCCTTGCTGGCGCCGACACGGGCGTACGGGTTCCTTGTCAAGACCTTGTCCCGGTGATGCTGGCCGCTGCCGAGGCGTTTCTCGCTGTGCGTGCCGGCGAGAACTCCGAGGCCTGGCGGCTGATCGAACTGGAGGACGGCACCGCCCGAGTTCTCGACCGATTAGGACTCGCAGGTAGCGCTGGTCGGACGGGACCGATGAAGGCCGACACGCCGGGTAACAAGGGACCGACGATCGGGATGGTGGTTGGTGGGTGTGCGGCGCTGGTGGTGGGGGTGCCGTTGGGGAGCCTGGGGGCGGGAGAGGTCGAGGCGCTGGTGGGAGCCGCGGGGGGTTCGGGAGAGGTTCGGGTTACGCCGTGGCGGTCTATTGTGCTGGGTGGCGTTGATGTGGCAGATGCGGACGGCGTAGTTGAGTTGCTGGGGGCGGCGGGGCTGGTGCTTGATCCGGAGTCGCCGTGGGGTGGGGTGACGGCTTGCGCCGGGCGACCCGGGTGCGCGAAGGCTTTGGCTGATGTACGCGGTGACGCGCGGCGGGTGACCCCTACGCTGCCGGCCGGGTCGCGGGTGGTGCACTGGTCGGGGTGTGAGCGACGGTGCGGGAGGCCGGCCGGCGAGTTCGTCGATGTTGTTGCCATCGACAACGGTTACCTGGTGGACGGACTGATCACCAGCAAGGACGACGCCGCCGGGGCGATCGCGGCACGGAGGAAGCAGTGACCCAGCTCGAGTACGAACGCGACGGCGCGGAGATCTACCGGCAGTCGTTCGCCACCATCCGGGCCGAGGCCGCGCTCGGTGGACTACCGGCCGACCTCGCGCAGGTCGCGGTCCGGATGATCCATGCTTGCGGCATGACCGACCTGGTCGCCGACCTCGCCTGGTCCCCCGACGTGGTCAAGGCCGCCCGGGCCGCGCTGAGGTCCGGCGCACCGATCTTCTGCGACGCCTCCATGGTCGCGGCCGGCGTAACCCGGCGCAGGTTACCGGCGGACAACGAGGTCGTCTGCACGCTCAGTGACCCGACCGTGGCGGAGCTGGCTGGTTCGTTGCGCACGACAAGGAGTGCGGCCGCTCTCGACCTGTGGCTGGATCGGCTGGCGGGTTCGGTAGTTGCTATCGGAAACGCTCCGACGGCCTTGTTCCGGCTGCTGGAGTTGATCGCCGATGGCGCGCCGCGGCCGGCCGCCGTACTGGGGATCCCGGTCGGCTTCATCGGTGCCGCGGAGTCCAAGGAGGCACTTGCCGGCAACCAGTTCGGCCTGGAGTACCTGGTGGTCAGAGGCCGCCGGGGCGGTAGCGCCATCACAGCGGCCGCCATCAACGCGATCGCGAGCGAGGAAGAATGACCGGACGACTGTGGGGTGTCGGGCTCGGTCCCGGCGACCCCGAACTGGTGACCGTGAAGGCGGCCAGGCTGATCGGCGACGCCGACGTGATCGCGTTCCACAGCGCCCGCCACGGACGCAGCATCGCGCGCTCGGTTGCCGCGCCGTACCTGCGTGACGGGCAGATCGAGGAGCACCTGATCTACCCGCTGACCGTCGAGACCACCAATCACCCGGGTGGTTATCAGGGCGCCATGGACGACTTCTACGCCAATTGCGCCGCGCTGCTGGCCGCTCACCTGGACGCCGGGCGCGACGTCGTCGTACTGGCGGAGGGTGATCCGTTGTTCTACGGGTCCTACATGCACATGCACAAGCGACTGGCCGACCTGTACCCGTGCGAGGTGGTCCCTGGCGTCACCTCCGTCAGCGCGGCTGCGGCCGTACTCGGAAGCCCGTTGTGCGAGCGCGACGAGATCTTCACCGTGCTGCCCGGCACGCTGCCGCCGGATGTGCTGGCCGAGCGGCTGCGCAACACCGACGCGGCCGCCGTGATGAAACTCGGCCGGACTTTCGCGGGCGTCCGCGAGGCCTTCGAGCTCGCGGGACGGCTCGACGAGGCCTGGTATGTCGAACGGGCAACCACCTCTGCGCAGCGAACGGCTCCATTGGCCGAGGTGGATCCGGAGTCGGTGCCGTACTTCTCTCTCGCCCTCCTCCCGAGCCCGATCAACAGCACCGCAGCCGCTGGTAGCGCCGACGACGCCGGGATCGCTGGCGACGGATCGGTCACCGTGGTCGGGCTCGGCCCGGCCGGACCCGAATGGATGACGCCGCAAGTGCGTGCTGCGATCGCCGACGCGGATGACTTGGTTGGTTACGGCCCCTATCTGAGCCGGCTGCCGGACCGAGCCCGGCAGCGCAAGCACGGCTCGGACAACCGGGTGGAATCAGAGCGCGCGGCGTTCGCACTTGACCTGGCCCGCAAAGGTTCACGCGTCGTCGTGGTGTCGTCCGGTGACCCCGGGGTGTTTGCGATGGCCAGCGCTGTCGCCGAGGTCGCCGCCGAACCGGCGTACGCCGATATCTCTGTCTCGGTTCTCCCCGGCCTGACTGCTGCGCAGGCAGTCGCGAGCAGAGTAGGCGCGCCGCTGGGACACGACTACTGCGTTCTGTCGCTCTCGGACCGGCTGAAGCCCTGGGAGGTCATCGCTGCCCGGCTGTCGGCCGCAGCCGCCGCAGATCTTGCGATCGCGATCTACAACCCCGCATCGAAGTCCAGGACCTGGCAGGTCGGTGCAACCCGAGACCTGTTGCTGGAACACCGAGCACCGACGACCCCCGTTGTCATCGGCCGCGACGTCGGTGGCCCGTCAGAATCGGTGACAGTGACCACACTCGCCCAGCTCGATCCAGAGCAGATCGATATGCGGTGCCTGCTGCTGATCGGCTCCTCGATGACCCAGGTAGTCGATCGCGAAGCGGGACGACTGGTCTTCACCCCGCGGCGGTATCCGGGCAGAGCTGACCAGCTTCCGCGCTAGCCCGCGTGTTGCACGCGCCTGGGCAACGCTGGGTCACGAGTGCATGACTGGCTGGCGGCGGGGGTACCGGCTTAGGTATTCGGGCTGTCCTACTGAGGAGAAAGTGACATGGTTCAGCACTACCGCGATGACACTGATATCCAGCAGTTGACCAATGCCGAAGACCGAGCGCCTTCGCACCGAGCCGATATCAAGACGTCCGCCGCGGCGGAGGTCGATCCGATGTACCGGGGGTTCAAGCGCGGTGCGGCCTTCTTCGGTTGGCTGATCGCGATCGGCCTGATCGTGTTGCTGACCGGCATCATCGGCGCGATCGCTGCCGCGGTCGACTATGCCCTGACCATCGACTGGACCGCCGCCCGGCAGGACGCCGGCACCGTTGGCCTGGTGTCGGCCGCTGTCCTCGTGGTGATGATGGCCATCGCCTACTACAGCGGCGGCTATGTCGCCGGCCGACTGGCCCGGTTCGATGGTGCTCGCCAAGGTCTCGGCGTTTGGGCGATCGGCCTCATCGTCACGCTGGTCGTAGCAGGCGTCGGCGCGCTGGCCGGCTCGCAGTACAACGTCCTCGACCGGGTCGACGTACCCACTGTTCCCCTGTCGCACGAGACTCTGACGACAGGCGGTCTGATGCTGGCCGCCGCTGTCGTGGTGGTGACACTGCTCGCCGCTGTGATCGGCGGCAAGGCCGGCCAGCGGTACCACCGCAGGATCGACACCAGCCGCTGAACCGCCTAGTGTCCCGCAGACGAAGGGGTAGGACGTCAATTCTCCTTACAGATCCGATCGGACGACGCATGATCCGGAGTCGGGCGGGTAAGGCACCCGCACCGGTCGGACCTGTGAGGAGAGGGAAACGTGGTTCAGCACTACGGCGACACGGATACTGTTACCACCAACGCGAGCCAGCGTTATGAGGAGGCCCGGGCTGCCGCCCGCCAGGCCATGACCAGGGCTACGGCGGACGCCCAGCCGGAGCTTTTTGAGGACAACGCCGTGCTCGACGACCCGGCGTACCGGGGTTTCAAGTTCGGCGCCGCGTTCTTCGGTTGGCTGGTAGCGATCTCGATGACGGTGCTGCTCGCGGGCGTCGTCGGGGCGATCGCCGTCGGCGTCGAGTCCGTCGTGAGTTACACCTGGGCCGAGGCCGAACAACGGGCCGGCGCCCTCGGCATCGCCGCCGCCGTGATCCTGGTGCTGACGGTGAGCCTTGCTTTCTACACCGGCGGCTATGTGGCCGGCCGGCTGGCCCGGTTCGACGGTGCCAGGCAGGGGTTCGGCGTCTGGGTATTCGCGCTATTCATCACGATGGTGGCAGCGGGCGTCGTTGCGCTGGCGAACACCCAGAACAACGTGATCGGCCGGATCAACCTCCCGAATGTGCCTCTGTCGGACAGCACGCTGACAACCGGGGCCATCAGTACTGCGGTCGCCCTGGTACTTCTGACCCTGCTGGCGGCTCTCCTCGGCGGCACTTCTGGTCGGCGGTACCACGACAAGATCGACAACTGGACGCCCTGAAGTCAGCCGGCACGATCGTGGTCGGCCAAGACCTCAGCGATCACGCGACGGTTCACTGCGGCTCGCGTGTCGTTGGTGTCGATGTCGTCGGCCAGCGTGATCAGTGCCTTCCACAGCGCCCAACCGCGGGCCCGCGCCCAAGTGTCGGAGTCCTGAGCGACGGCGCTGCGGAAGGCCTCCCGGCTTTCGGCTGAGAACATGGTCCACGCGATCACCAGGTCACAGGCAGGATCGCCGACGCCTGATGTCCCGAAGTCGATGACGGCAGCCAGTCGTCCGTCCTTGACGAGAAGGTTGCCGCTCGCAATGTCGCCGTGGAACCATACTGGCGGCCCGTGCCAGGCCGCCTCCAAAGCGACGCCCCATACAGCCGATGCCTTTTCGGTGTCGATGCGACCGTTCAGCGCGGTGAGGGACCGACGGGTCTCGTCGTCGTAGTGCACCGGTGGCGCGCCCCGGTAGAAGCTGTGCGCACCTGCCTGCGGTCCGTCTGTCGCGTCGATGCGCTGCAGCGCGAGGATGAACTCGGCGACCGAGGTCGCGAAGGCGGACAGGTCGTTGATGCGTTCAACGCTTGCGGTAGTGCCGTCAAGCCAGCCGCGGATCGACCAGCTGAACGGGTACCCCTCGCCCGGGGCCCCCTTCGCCAGCGGCTCGGGTACGGGTACGGGTAACGACGGGGCGAGAATCGGTAGCCACCGATCTTCCTTGTCGATCGCCGGGGTGTAGCCCACGGCAGTCGGAAGCCGCACGGTCATCTCGTCACCAAGGCGGTAGGTGCGGTTGTCCCAACCGTCGAGCTTGACCGGTGTCACGGGGAGGTCCCTCCACTGCGGGAACTGGGTCGCGATCAGTCGCTGCACCAGCCCCGCGTCGATACCGGCTCGGCCATCGGTGTGGACACTCTCGACCATCCCAGAAGTGTCGCGGCTATCCCCCTGCCGCACAAAGCATTTGTCGGCAGGGGGCGACCCTGACCGGAGATGAAAAGTCGGATAGCACTGATCCGGCTTCCTGGCGTTCGTTGACGCCGTCGCCCGGGCTGACGAGCCTGGTCTGGTCAGGCGGCACCGGCCCAGGGAGAGCAGACCCGATGGATGATGGCACAACACCCACCGGTCGCAACGCGCTCGTCGTTGGCGGGACCAGTGGGATCGGCGCGGCGACCGTTCGGCGGCTGGCCGCAGCGGGCGTCGCGGTCACGGCGGCTGGTCTCAACGCGGACGCGGCCACCACCGAGGCCGGGTCAGCGGCGGGCGAGGTCGTCGAGCTCGACCTGCGGTCAGCCGGCCAACTGGAGGATCTCGTTGCGGCCATGCCTCGGCTCGACATCCTCGTCAACGCCGCAGGCATCATCCGTCGTGGGGCCGAGTATCAGCCGGAGGTGTTCGCCCAAGTCCTCGAGATCAACCTCACCGGTACGATGCGAGCCTGCGCCGCCGCGCAACCGCTGCTGGCGGCCAGTGGTGGATGCGTCGTCAACGTCGCCTCGATGCTCAGCTTCTTCGGCGGCCCACTGGTGCCTGGATACAGCGCAAGCAAGGGCGGGGTTGTCCAGCTCACTAAGTCCTTAGCCGTCGCCTGGGCCGCCGAAGGGATCCGAGTGAACGCCGTCGCGCCGGGCTGGATCGCCACCGATCTCACCGCCGCCCTTCAAGCCGACCCGGCCGCGAGCGAACGCATCCTGTCCCGCACGCCCATGGCGCGCTGGGGGAAGGCGGAAGAGGTCGCCGGCGCAGTGGCTTTCCTTTGCAGCCCCGACGCGGCCTTCATCACTGGAGTAGTACTACCCGTCGACGGCGGTTACCTGTGTAGCTGAAGCAACCTGGAGGACAAATGACGCAAATCCCGATCTCAGCCGGCGTCCCCGCCGAGATCGCCGTCCAGGCGATGCCGGACGACGACCGGCTGTGGGTCCCGCAGGCGCCAGACGTATGGTTCCGCCCGCTGATGCTGAACACCGTCACCGGCCAGTGGTGCAACCTCTTGAAGGTCACTCGGGCCGGCATCGTGTCGCGCCACCGCCACCCGAGCGCTGTCTTCGGCTATGTGATCAAAGGACGCTGGAAGTACGACGAGCACGAGTGGACGGCCGAGGCCGGTTCGTTCGTATACGAACCGCCGGGCGAGATCCATACCCTGCGCGTACCCGAGAACACCACCGAGATGGTGACGTTCTTCAACATCTCCGGCGCGATGATCTACCTCGACGAGGCCGGCCATCAGACCGGGTACGAGGACACCTTCACCAAGATCCAGCTCTGCCGCGACCACTATGGGGCGAACGGCCTCGGCGCCGACTTCGTCGACCAGTTCATCCGGTGAACCTTCACGCGGCGACGGCTACAGGGCGACGGGCCAAGTCGGCGGCGGAACAGCTCGGATCGCGGAGACGACCTGGTCCAAAGCCGCCGACCTGGGACGCTTGCGGTGCAGGAACACCGCCACCGACCGTTCCACCCCCGCGTCGCGGATCGGGACCAGCCGTACCCCGTCGAGATTGGCCGTGGCCACCGCGAGCGCATTGGTAACGCCCGTGCCGAGACCATGCTTCACCAGCGACAGCAGCGTCTGCGGCTGGTTGGTCTGGAACACGTTGACCGGGTTCAACCCCGCCGAGGCGAACGCCAGGTGCGACTCGAACTGCCGGGGTCCAGAGACCTCGCCGATCGAGATCAACGGGAGGTCGGCCAGCTCCGCCAGGCTGATCGACGACGCCGGCAGCGGATGAGCTTCGTGAAAGACCGCGACCAACGGCTCCTTCCAGAGCAGCTCGTGCTCCAGGTCGTCGACCGTGACGAGCGGATGGATCGGGCGGATCGCCAGGTCCACGGAACCGTTGCTCAAGGCGCCCTCGAGATCGACGCTCGGCCCTTCGTGCAGCAGCAGCCGCACGTCGGGGCTGCCCCGGCGCAACTGCCGGGCCACCTGCGGGAACAGCCAAGCAGCGGCGCTCGGATAGGCGCCGAACCGGACATGCCCGCGCACCACGCCGTCTGCAACCGAGAGATCCGCGAGGAGCCCGAGGTGGCTCAGGATCTCCTCGGCGTGCGGCAGCAGCGCCCGTCCTTCCGGCGTCAGCACTGTCGGATGCACCATCCGGTCGAAGAGCTGGACGCCGATCGCCTTCTCCAGTTCGGCGATGTGCATGCTGATCCGCGACTGCGCCCGGAACGACGCCTTGGCCGCGGCCGAGAACCCACCGTGACGCGCGACGGCGACGAAGCTGACGATCCACTCCAGCCGGTAGCCGTACGCAGCGGTCAGGTCCACGACGTGAGTCTCCTCATCTCAGTGCCAGTTGCCGGGCCAGGCTAGCCGGGGAAGACACGGGAGGGTCACCGGTGTTGTCCCAGACGTGAGCACAACCGAGGTCGTGGTGATCGGAGCCGGCCAGGCCGGCCTCTCGGCGGCGTACCACCTGGTCCGGCTGGGATTCACGCCGTACGACGAGGTGGTGGCGCTGGACCGCAACCCAGCCCCGGGTGGTGCCTGGCAGCACCGGTGGGACTCGCTCACGATGCACGACGTGCACGGGATCGCGAATCTGCCCGGTGTCGCCGTACCGGAGAGTGCGGGCGGTGAGCGGGCCAACCAGTTCGTGCCGCGCTACTTCGCGGAGTACGAGTCACGCTTCCAGTTGCCCGTCGTACGGCCGGTAGTGGTTGAGACCGTCAGGGACGCCGCGGACGACAGACTGGACGTAATCACCGATCACGGCAGCTGGAACACCGCTGCGATCGTCAACGCCACCGGCACCTGGAACCGGCCCTTCATCCCCTGGTATCCGGGCATCGAGACCTTCCACGGCAGGCAGTTGCACACCTCCGACTATCGCGGCGCCGAGGGGTTCGCCGGCCAGCACGTCCTGGTCGTCGGCGGCGGCGCCTCCGCGGTCCAGCTACTCGCCGAGATCTCCGAAGTCGCCCGTACGACGTGGGTCACGCGGCGGCCACCGGAATGGCGGACCGACGAGGAGTTCGGCCCCGAACTCGGCCGGTCGGTGGTCGCGAAGGTCGAGGAACGGGTCCGCGCCGGCCTACCGCCGAGAAGCGTCGTCAGTGTGACCGGGCTGCACCTGAGGGAGCAGGAGCAGGCCGCACTCAGGCGCGGGGTCTACCAGCGGCAGCCGATGTTCGAGCGGATCACCCCTGACGGCGCGCAATGGGCCGACGGACATACCGAGCAGATCGACGCCATCCTCTGGGCCACCGGCTTCCGCGCCGACCTCGCCCACCTGGCTCCGCTGCACCTGCGGGAGCGCTCGGGCGGCATCCGGATGGACGGCACCCGGACGGTGCTCGACCCGCGCGTGCACCTGGTCGGATACGGGCCCTCGGCAAGCACCATCGGCGGCAACCGCGCCGGATTCGCCGCCGCCCGCGAGCTGCGGGACCTGCTCCGCTCCGTCGCTGCCTAATCCTTGAGACTGCCTAATCCTTGAGGCGGAAGAGCAGTTCGGTCTCCCACGTCGTCATGTCCGGCACCTCACGCGGGTCGGACTTGTAGACCTCCAACCGGCTGCCCCATTTGTTGCCTTCGACATCCCACTCGAGGTTCTGCCCATCGGCCCACGCGAATAGGTCCCGGGTCACGCCCATCAAGTCATCCGGGTGACCGATGTGGGTGACGCTTGCATATCGCCCGCCCGGCAGCACACCGGCCACGACCTCTTCGTCACCCGTCTGCGCCTGCTCGACCGGTAGGCCGATCTGAATCGTGAGGCCGCGCTCCATGTCGACCACGTCGTACTTGAAGAAGACCGCACCGACGGGCTCGACGCCGTGCGCGGCCAGCCAGTCGAACACCTCCGGAATCCTGTCCGCGACCTCCCCGATTCCAGACATCGGGACCGTCTCGCGGATCGCTACATACGGCTGCTCGGCTCGCTCGACGATGGTGGGCTGGTCGGTCATCGGCACCTCCTCGGCTTCTGCCCGCCATCCTGCCGGATCGGGCCCCGGCCTGGATAGGCGCCTGATCAGGTCTCGCTGAGTGCAGCGGTGATGGCCGCAGTGTTCTGATATTCACGCCAGCCGAGGATCTTGCCATCGCGAACCTGCAGTACGCCGATGAAGCGGGCGCGATCGCGGCGGCCGGTGGTGGTCACGACACCGCCGAGCTCGTATTCGATCACGGCGACCTCGGGATCGAGGGTCTCGTGCAGGGCAAGCACGGTGAACTCGTCGAAACGCACCGGGAACTGAGCACGGCCCGGTCCGGCGAAGGCGAGCCACGGCAACGGGTGGGCTACTGCGCCCAGGGTGGGGTGATGGCGGTGCCATCGTGCATGGTGCCGGTGAAACCAGCGGTGATGGCGACGTAGAGCTCGGTAGGATTATCGCCGAGGTTGGACAGCTGGATCGGCTCACCGGCCGGTACGACGATGGCGTCGCCCGGGCCGAGCTTCTCCCCGTCCGGCGTGACCTGGACGGTACCGGACAGCACCAGGAAGACCTCGTCCCGGTCGATGGTGTGCGGCTCCTTCCCCCCAAGGCCGGCGTCGACGGTGAGCCGCCAGGTGCAAAGACCGGCCGAGCCCCGGCTGGGTGCGGCCAGACCGGTGAACTCGACCCCAGGCAGCTGGAACCGCGGCGCCTCGGCCGCACGGATGACAGTCATGATTCCCCTTAGATTTAGACAAGCCGACTTGTTCAACTTGACTTGTCTATCATGAGGGCCATGGCGACAACAAGTTCAGACCTCGACTTCGGCATCCTGCTGGTCCTGGCGGACCAGGAGTTCGTCCGCGACCTGCGGGCAACCCTTGCGGGGCAGGGGTTCGACGAACAGGGCCGGAGCGACGGCTTCGTGCTCCGCACGCTCGGCGCGGCGCCGACCACCGTCAGCGGCCTGGCGGAGCAGCTGGAGATCAGTAAGCAGGGGGCAGGCCAGATCGTCGACGACATGGAGCGCCGCGGCTTTATCGAACGAAGGCCGGATCCGACCGACGGCCGCGCCCGGCTGCTCCACTTGTCGCCTCGCGGCAAGGAAGTACTCGCGGCCGCGCGCCGCTTCCATCAGACCTACGAGCGCCGGCTCCGAAAGAACCACGGCGACGCAGCCATCGACGCCGTACGCGCTGTCCTGGGGAGCATGGTCGGCGAGGAGCGATCCGCCACTCCCCATTTCCGCGCGCTGCTGTTCTGACCCGGTCAGCCAGCCAGGCAGTGCCCTCCCACGTGCGCCGTACACCGCCCCGGCTGAGCCTGCGCGGACCAGCCGAGCGGGTGGGCACTGCCTGGGGGCGCGGGCAACGGGAGGGGCGGGCTAGGGTTCGTCGACGACGGAGGCGTAGGAGATGACGCCGCGGCGGATCTTGTCGGCGACGGCTCGGGCGTTGGCTCGCAGCGGACCGCCGCCCGCCGCGTCGGCGATCTGCTCGGTGAGGTCGATCAACTGCTTCACCCAGCGGACGAAGTCGCCCGCGGCCAGGTCCGACTCGTACAGCACCTCGGACAGCGAGGCGTCCGACGCCCACCGGTACGCCGCCCAGCAGAAGCCGAGGTCCATCGGGCGGAGGAAGTCCACCCGCATGTCCCGCTCGAGCACGGACAGGTCCCGCCAGATGCCGCCCATCCGGTCCAGTGCCGCCCGGACCGGGCCCTGCGGGAGCCTCGGCGAGGTCGGCTCGTCCTTCGCTCGCGCCTCGAAGACCAGCGCAGCCAGGCAGGCCGCGAGCTGCGGCACGTCGAGGTCGTCGAACACTCCCTGGCGCAGGCACTCGGCCGCGACCAGATCGAGCTCGGTGTAGATCCGCGACAACCGGTCGCCGGCCTCGGTGGTCTGGTCGCCGTCGAGGTAGTGCAATGCGTCCAGCACCTGGCAGACCCGGTCGAACTGGCGGGCGATCGTGTTCGTCCGCTGCTCGATCTTTCGCTGCAACTCGCGGTTCTCGCGGTCCAGCCGGAAGTACCGCTCGGCCCAGCGCGCGTGGTCCTCGCGGTCCGCACAGCCGTGGCAGGGATGCGCGCGCAGCTCGGCCCGCAGCTGTTGCAACTCGGGATCGTCCGCGTGACCGACAGAGTCCAGACCACGGCTGCGGGACGGTGGACCGTCTTCGCCGAGCATGTCGGTGCGGCCGCGCAAAACATGCGCCAGATCGCGCCGCTGCTGCGGGTTGCGGGCGTTGAACTTCTTCGGCACCCGGAGCTGGCCGATCGCCTCGACCGGAGTGGGGAAGTCGACCATCGACAGCTTCCGGACCTGCCGGTCCAGCGTCAGCACCGTCGGTCGCGGTCCCTCCCGCTCGGACCGTACGCCGGCGTCCAGCACCAGCGCCCAGCCGGCACTGCGGCCCGCCGGGATCCGGATGATGTCGCCGATCCGCAACTTCTCCAGCGACTCCTGCGACTCGACCCGGCGGTCCAGCTTGCGCCGCTTGGAGCCGGACGATTCCAGCTCGCCGATGCGCCGGCGCAGGGCGGCGTACTCGAGGAAGTCGCCAAGGTGGCAGTCGATCGACTCCTTGTAGCCCTCCAGCGCCTCGTTGTTGCGCTGCACCTGGCGCGCGAGCCCGACCACCGCCTGGTCGGACTGGAACTGCGCAAACGAAAGCTCGAGCATGTCGCGCGCTCGCGACCGCCCCACCTGGCGGACGAGGTTCACCGCCATGTTGTACGACGGGGCGAAGGACGAGCGGAGCGGATACGTACGAGTCGAGGCGAGGCCTGCCACCGCCCGGGGATCGAAGCCGGGCTGCCACAGGACGACCGCGTGACCCTCGACATCGATGCCGCGGCGACCGGCCCGGCCGGTGAGCTGGGTGTACTCCCCCGGGGTGATGTCCGCGTGGGTCTCACCGTTCCACTTGCTCAGCTTCTCCAGCACTACCGTGCGGGCGGGCATGTTGATGCCGAGGGCAAGGGTCTCGGTGGCGAAGACCACCTTGATCAGGCCGCGGGCGAACAGTTCCTCGACGCACTCCTTGAACGCGGCCAGCATGCCCGCGTGGTGGGCGGCGATGCCACGGCTGAGCGCCTCGGCGAAGTCGTGGTAGCCGAGCACGCCGAGGTCTTCGTCGGGCAGGTCCGAGGTGCGCTCGGCGACGACCCGCTTGATCTCGTCCCGCTCGGTAGGCGACGTCAGCCGCAGCCCGGACCGCAGGCACTGCAGCATCGCGTCCTGGCAGCCCTTGCGGGAGAAGATGAAGTAGATCGCCGGCAGCAGCGCATCCGCATCCAGCTCCTCCACCACATCCGACCGGTACGGCGTGAAGTGGGACTTGGCCGGGCGGTTCTTCGGCAGGTCCCGGCGGCGCCGGGGCTTGCGCGAGTCGTCCCGGAAGATCCGGTTGTCGTCGCGCGCGATCCGGACCAACTGTGGGTTGACCAGGTCCTTGAGGTCGGTGCCGCCCTTCGCCGGATTGCCCGATCGCGACGAGGCGCCGGTGCGGGCGGTCGGCGCCTCCCCGGCGAACAGGTCGTGCAGCCGCTTGCCGACCATCACGTGCTGGAACAGCGGCACCGGCCGCTTCTCCTCCAGCACCACCACGGTGTTGCCGCGGACCGTCTCCAGCCAGTCGCCGAACTCCTCGGCGTTGCTGACCGTCGCCGACAATGAGACGACCGAGACCGAGTCCGGCAGGTGAATGATGACCTCTTCCCAGACTGCGCCGCGGGCCCGGTCGGCGAGATAGTGCACCTCGTCCATCACCACGTAGGACAGCCCGAGCAGCGTGTGAGACCCGGCGTACAGCATGTTGCGCAGTACCTCGGTCGTCATCACCACGATCGGCGCCTCGGAGTTGAGCGAATTGTCGCCGGTCAGCAGCCCGACGTTCTCGCTGCCGTAGCGGCGGACCAGATCGGCGTACTTCTGGTTGCTGAGCGCCTTGATCGGGGTGGTGTAGAAGCACTTCTGGCCGCGCTGCAGAGCCAGGTGAACGGCGAACTCCCCGACCAGCGTCTTACCCGAGCCGGTCGGTGCCGCGACCAGCACCTGGTGCCCGTCCTCCAGCGCCGCGCAGGCGCGCAGCTGGAATTCGTCCAGCTTGAATTCGTAGAGGGCGCGGAACTCCGCCACGGCGGGATGCTCCTGGTCCGATCGGAAATGTGCGTACCTATCGGACGGAGAGCTCATGCCGCCAGGCTATGCGACGCCACCTACAGAACGGCTACGGCCCGGCGGACAGACCACGGGCCGGACAAGCGGCGCGAGTCAGGCGAAGACGGTGAGTGCGCCCGGGGCGATGCCGATATCGACCGGGAGCGGGCCGAGGATCTCGCCGTCCGCGTACGCCGTCACACCGGCCGACTCCAGCCGGACCGACCGACCGCGGAAGGTCTGCAGTTTCGGGTGGCCCACGTGCGTGCCCTTCGCCAGCTTCGGGAACATCTGCAGCAGCGTCAGCCGGGACACCGGCTGGATGATGGTGAGGTCCAGCAGCCCGTCGTCGATCATCGCGCCGGCGCAGATCTGCATCCCACCGCCGTACGTCGCGCCGGTGCCGACCGCGACCAGCATGGCTTCGGTCTCGGTCACCTGCCCGTCCACCGTGACCACGTAGCTGAGCGGCTTGAAGGTGCGCAACTCCACCAGCGTCGCCACCGTGTAGCGCGAGTTGCCCTTCGGCCAGGTCATCGCGTTGGCGCGCTTGCTCACCAGCGAGTCGAAGCCGGCGGCCACGACGGTGGTGATGAACTCGTCCTTCGCCGTCGCCAGATCCACCGCCCGGGTCCTGCCCGCCACGATCAGGTCGGCCGCCGCCCGTGGGTCCTTCAGCGGTACGCCGAGGCCGCGGGCGAAGTCGTTCCCGGTCCCGGCCGGGATGACGCCGAACGGCACACCGGAGTTGGCCAGCACCTGGGCGGCCAGGTGGATCGAGCCGTCACCACCGACCAGCGCGACCGCGTCGGAACCGGAGGCGACCACCTCGGCGGAGATCCTGCCGACGTCGGCGGCGCAGGTGGTGGCGAACTCGGAGATGGTCAGCCCGGCTTCTTCCAGCCGGGCCCGGACAACGGGAGCGACGCGGGCACCAAGGCCCCGGCCGGCGGAGGGGTTCACCACCAGCGCGACGTGACGACTCATCTCAGTCGGCCAGCATTTGTTCGGCGTTCCTGGCCCGGCGCCGGTCGTTGATCCTCGCTACGATCTCCGCCCCGAAGAACAGCAGGCACATCGGGATCGCCAGCAGGCACATCGTGAACGGGTCGCCCGACGGGGTCGCGACGGCGGCGAACACGAAGATCACCAGAATGATGTACGGGCGGAACTTCGCCAGTGCCGTAGCCGGCACGACGCCCACCATGTTGAGCAGCACCACCACCAGCGGGATCAGGAACGCGATCCCGAAGACCAGCATGGTGCGGATCACGAAGTCGAGGTACAGCGGCAACGTGATCAGGTTCTGAACGTCAATCGGGGTGAAACTGATCAGGATTGCCAGACCCTTCGGCAGGGTCCAGTAGGCGACCGCCATGCCGCCGACGAACAACGGCGTGGCGATGGCCGAGAAGAGCATCGCCCACCTGCGCTCGTTGCGGTGCAGGCCGGGGGCGATGAAAGCCCAGAGCTGGTAGAGCCAGACCGGACTCGCCAGCACCAGGCCGAACAACGCCGAGATCTTGATCCTGAAGGTCAGCGCGTCGCCGACCCCGGTGAAGGTGAGGATCGGCTTGAGGTTCTTGTCAGCGGCCAGTTGCTGCACGCTGCTCTCGAACGGAGCCTTCAAGAAATCGAGCGCCTGGTTGTAGAAGATCCAGCCCACGATGGCCCCGAGCACAATGGCGATCACACACTTGAGCAGCCGGTTCCGCAGCTCGGTGATGTGTTCGCGCAGGGTCATCCGACCCTCGTCGTCCTTCGGCCGGCTCTCTTTCTCTTTCCGCCGTCCGATCCTCACCAGTGTCACAGGTCGAGCGCGGGACTCAGTTGGCCGTGTGCGTCGGCGGCAAGCCGTCGCCCGGGCCCTGGCCGTTCACCTGGTTCGGCTGCGACTGCTGAACAGGCTGCTGGGTCGGCGGCTGACCGCCCTGGGAGAGCTCTTGGTCGCCCTTCTTCTTACCCGGGCCGACCTCTTCTTCCCAGATCTTCTTCGACTTGCCGAGCTGCTTGACCAGGGTCGGCAGCTTGGCCGAACCGAACAGCAGCACGACGATCGCGAGGATGACGAGCCACTCCGCGCCTTGGGGCATACCGAGGAGCGTGACCATGACGGATCTCCCTTTCACAAACAACTAACGTGGCTCAACCGAAGAGTTCGTGGCTGATCTTACGCCCGGGCAGCCGTGCGGTTGCCGGTCTGTCTGGACCCGGCCGGGGATTGCTGCGCTGCCTCGAGCTTGGACTGGGCGGCCACCAACTCACGAGTCAGCGCCTTGCCCTGGCCCCACAGCTTCTTCGCGAGCAGGGCGAGGACAAGGAGCCACACCACCACCACTCCGAGAAAGAGCAGGAACCAGTACATATGTCCGAGCCTAGCTGGTCGGCGGGCGTGACCCGCCCCCTGCGGGTCGTCGGAAAGGCCAACGCTGTCGGAACGTGATGGTAAGAACGTGGTCCGCACTGCTGACGGCAGTATGCTGCGCCGCGAATCAAGGGAGCGTTCATGCGCAAGATCAGTGCCGGGGAGCGGCAGGCGAGGATCGGCCGGCGACATCGGCTGGCTCCGTCCGACCAGGCGGCGGGACCGGTGCAGGCGGCCGAGTCGATGGTGGTGCTGCATGCCACCGACCCGGCCACGGTGCACTTGTCCGTGGCCGCCCGGGTGCCCGGCAGCGAGGTCTCAGGCACCGAGCGCGCCCTGTACGACGACCGCACGCTGATCCGGATGCTGGGTATGCGCCGGACCGTGTTCGTCGTACCGACCGGGCTTGCGGCGGTGGTCCAGGCAGCCTGCGCGGACGAGATCGCGATCAAGCAGCGAAAGCTGCTGGTGAAGCACCTGACCGAGGCGGGGATCGCGGCCGACGCCGACGCATCCGGCCGGTGGTTGCGTGCCGTCGAGGAGTCCACCGCGACTGCCCTGGCCTTCCGCGGTACGGCGACCGCCGCCGAACTCTCCGCGGACGAGCCACGCCTGCGCAGCCGACTAGCGATGGCAACTGGCAAGTCGTACGCCGCCCAGCCGTACGTGACCAGCCGGGTGCTCTTCCAACTCGCCGCGGAGGGCCGGATCGTCCGGGGCCGCCCGCTCGGGACCTGGCTCAGCGGCCAGCACCAGTGGTCCCCTGCCGAGAACTGGCTGCCGTCCGGCCCGAAGGACAAACCACCGGCCGACCACGCACGCGCCGAGTTGGCTCGAGCCTGGCTGGCCTCGTTCGGCCCCGGCACGCAGGCCGACCTGCAGTGGTGGACCGGCTGGAACGTCGGTCAGACGAGGAAGGCCCTTGCTGCGGTCTCCGCGGTCGAGGTGGACCTGGACGGGTCGGTCGGCTACGTCCTCCCGGGCGACGACGAACCAGCGCCGGAGCCCGAGCCGTGGGTCTCCTTCCTCCCCGCACTGGACCCGACGCCGATGGGTTGGAAGGAGCGCCACTGGTACCTGGGCGAGCACAAGTCCCGGCTGTTCGACAACACCGGCAACGTGGGTCCGACCATCTGGTCGAACGGGCGGATCGTCGGCGGCTGGGGACAGCCAGAATCAGGCGAGGTCCGCTACAAACTCCTCGAGGACGTCGGCGCAGAGGCCTCGGCCGCAGTGGAGGCCGAAGCTGCTCGCTGGACAACCTGGCTGTCCGGCGTCCGAGTGACCCCACGGTTTCGCTGTCCCCTCGAGCGCGAACTGTCCAAGGGATAGCTAGATATCGTAGGCCTCGAGGGCTTCGCGGGCGGTCTCGGCGATTTGTCTGCCGAGGTCGGCTGGTTCCAGCACTGTGGCCGAGCCGCCGAGCCGGAGGACGAGCCGCTGGAGCCAAGCGGTGTCGGCCACGCGCAGTCTCACCACGAGGGAGCCGTCCGGGCCTTCGTCGACGGACTCGGTCGGGTAGTACTCCGCCACCCAGCGGGCCGGCGGCGCCAGTCGCACCGTGGCCAGCAGGTCGTGCTCGGACGGCTGGAACATGCCGTTCGACAGGTCCCGCGGAGTCGCCTGCGCCGGTGGCTCGCTCGGTAGATCCAGCAGTTTGGCCGCGGCGATCCGGTCCAGCCGGAACAGCCGGACGTCCTCGGCCATCCGGCACCACGCCTCCAGATAGGTCCGCCCCTCCGACACGACCAGCCGCATCGGGTCGACGTCCCGCTCGGTCGTCTCGTCCCGCGACGGTACGTCGTACGTGAGATGCAAGCGCTGCCGCCCGGCCAGTGCACGGTTCACCGTCGCCGCGATCTCCGGATCCGCCGGCTCGACATGGACGTGCGCTGTCGCACCCTCGCCTGCGGCAGCGCCCTCGCCCGCCGCGGTCTCCAGCTTGGTGATGGCCCGGTCGACAGCGTCCCGGTCTTGCCCGGCTGTCACCTCGCGGAGGGTGCGTAGCGCGGTCAGCAAGGCGAGCGCCTCGGCCGCGGCCAGCCGCAGTGGGCGGGCCAGGTAGTCGGCGTTGTTCAGGTGGATGACGCCTTCGCCCTCGGCGGCGTCGATATCGATCTCGATCAGGTCGCCCATCTGCGCCCCCGGCAGGCCGCAGAACCAGAGCACCTTCAAGTCGGCGATGATCTGCTTGGGCCGGACGCCGAACTCCGCGGCCACGTCGTCCACCGCGGCGCCGTCGTTCTCCCGCAGGTACGGCACCAGCGCCAGCAGCCGCTGGACCTGGTCCCGCGCGTTGCTCACGCCGGCACCCCGGCGATCGTCCGGAGCCGCCGCAGCACGTCGTCGAGCACGTCCCCGGGCCCCTCGACGACCGCATCCGGCCCGTACGACGCGATCTCCTCGGCTAGTACGCCGGAGTCGGCGTACGGGACGTGCAGGAGATCCCAGCCGTCCTCGTACGGCTCGACGGCGTTGGACCGGCGGCGGAGGCTGACACACGAACCGCTGCGGGCCCGGACCTTGGCCTCGGACGTCGGCCGGGGCGGGGCCAGCTCGGACACCAGCGAGCGCAGATCGGTGCCTTCCGGCACGGTGAACGCGCCGGGCCCGCTGATGGTCTTCACGTTGCCGCCGATCCGGGACAGCCGGAACATCCGGGTCGCCTCCCGGTCGCGGTCCCGGCCGACGACGTACCAGCGGCCGTGCCAGGAGACGATGCCCCACGGCTCGAGGGTCCGGGTAGTGGCTTCGGTGGCGCCGCTGCGGCGATGCTCGAACCGCACCACTGTCCGGGTCACGACCGCGGACCAGAGCGGGTCGAAGGCCGGCTCGGAGGCGCCGACGTGCGGCTCGATCGCGCTCAGCGCGGACTGGTCGGTCTGGATTCCGGCGGCCTTCAGCTTCAACACGGCCGAGCTGGTCGCCTCGGCCAGGCTGGCGTGCTGCCAGACCCGGGCGGCCACGCCGAGCACAGCGGCCTCGTCCGGCTCCAGGTGCACCTCGGGCAACTCGAACAAATCGCGCCGGATCCGGTAACCGACGTCGTCCGAGAAGAACTTGTCGATGGTGCCCATCTCGATCGGGATGCCGAGGTCGCGCAACTCGTCCTTGTCGCGCTCGAACATCTTCTCGAAGGCGTCGCCGGTCTGCCCGGCGTAGCCCTCGACCACCTCACGGATCCGCTCCTTGGTCACATAAGTGCGCGCGACCAGCAGGCAGATCACCAGGTTGAGCAACCGCTCACTCTTCCGCGCCGACACCCGACTACCTTACGGCGTCTGAGGCCCATGCTCAGCCTCCCCGCGCCCACTCGATCGCCCGGTCCTTGCCGGACGGCATACGGGACGTCTCTGCATCATTATCGAAAGGATTGCCGAACGGAGCAGGGCTGACCGCTGTATCGTTCGACATACCTCACCTCGCACGAGGTCAGGTACTGCCCGGGACCCCGGCGGCACTCCAGCGGAGTGCTCTGTCTGGGAGGGCGGTGCTTCGACTTGACGGACTCACGAGTGCGCCAGATCCTCGCCGCGCTGCTGGTCGGCCACTGCGCGGAGAATGCTCTGCTCCAGCGCTTGTGCACCGCTTGCACACAGGCGCTGCCGGTCAGCGGAGTGGGGCTGACCTTGACGGCCGGCGTCGGCCACGGCGGCACGGTCGCCTCCTCGGACGGCCCAGCCGCCGTCCTCGAAGATCTCCAGTACGACCTGGGCGAGGGACCGTGCCTCGATGCCTCCCGCGATGGATTGCCGGTGCTGCAGTCCAACCTGGCCGGGACAGGCCGGTCCCGCTGGCCCGCCTTCGCAGCGGCCGCAGCGGAATCCGGTATCGCGGCAGTGTTCGCCTTCCCTCTGCAGGTCGGGGCGATCGACCTGGGAGTGCTGGGCCTCTACCGCGATCTCCCAGGCGCGCTTGCCAGGGCAGATCTGGCCGAGGCCCTGGCCTTCGCCGAGGCTGCCAGCACGGTCGTGCTGCACCTGCAGGACGGCACTCCACCCGGCCTGGAGCTACACCCTCGTTTGGCGGACGCCGTCGAGAGCCGCCGGGAGGTTCACCAGGCCACCGGCATGATCACCGTGCAGGCCAGAGTCGGACTGACCGAGGCATTGCTGCTGTTGCAGGGCTACGCCTACAGCAGCGGTCGCCCGGTGCTCGATGTGGCCAAGGATGTGGTGGCCCGGCGCTTGCGCTTCTCCCCGGTACGTGACTAGGTACGACGTGTCACCATCGGAGCATGGAAGGGGCGAGCCCGATGAGCCGGGAGAAGCGTCTTGCGCGCGTGTTCGTAGAACTGGCGGACACTCTGGTCGACGATTTCGACGTCATCGATCTGCTGCACACCCTGGCCGAGCGCAGCGTCGAGCTGCTCGACGCCGACGCTGCAGGTCTGATCCTCGCCGATCCGCGCGGCCAACTGCATGTGCTGGCGGCCACGACCGACCAGGCCCGGGTGCTCGAGCTGTTCGAGCTGCAGAATTCCGAGGGCCCCTGCCTGGACTGCTTCAGCGGCGGGCAGCCGGTGGTGAATGTCGATCTGGCCGAGGTCGAGGTGCGCTGGCCACTCTTCCGCGCCGCCAGCACGGCGGCGGGGTTCCGATCCGTGCACGCCTTGCCGCTTCGGCTACGAGGCGAGGTGATCGGCGCCATGAACCTGTTCTGCCGGCATCGATCCGCGCTCAGTGATGACGACATCGCCATCGGCCAGGCGCTCACGGACGTGGCGACCATCGGTCTATTGCAGGAACGCACGGTGCGCCTCGGCGAGGTGCTCGCCGAGCAGCTGCAGGGCGCGCTGAACAGCCGCATCCTGCTGGAGCAGGCCAAAGGCATCCTGGCCGAGCGAACGGGCGTCGACGTGGACTCGGCATTCAACCTGATGCGGGCCCACGCACGGCGAACCAACCAGCAACTTGGTGTCGTCGCCGCCACGGTGATCGACGGTTCGATCGACACGGCCGCGCTGACATCCCACTAGACTGTCCGTACAGGCTGCCCTGGACCCCGGTAGCGCCCAGCGCGAAGACCGGAGGAGTCCCAGATGTCCGTTCTCGACAGGCAGCCGCCGTTGCCTGATTCCACCCCGTTGACCGGCTATGCCGCGCTGGCGCGAGAGATCCGCCAAGCCGGGTTGATGCGCCGCCGCCCCGGCTTCTACAGCGGCATGCTGGCGGTCAACCTCACCGTCCTGGGTGGCGTCGTCACCGCGATGGCGTTCCTGCAGAACTCCTGGTGGCTGATCGCGATGGCCCTGGCCCTGGCCGTCGTGTCCACCCAGCTCGCGTTCTTCGCCCACGACGCCGGGCACCGCCAGATCACCCGCAAGGCCGGGCACAGCGCCGTACTGGGGCTGATCCACGCGAATCTGCTGAATGGGTTCAGCTACGGCTGGTGGATCGACAAGCACAACGCGCACCACGCGCATCCCAACGACGTCGCGGCCGACCCGGATGTTCATCCCGGTGTGCTGGTCTTCGACGCCGACGAGGCCGCCGCACGGCGCGGCTGGGGCGCCTGGCTGACCCGGCATCAGGCCTGGTTGTTCTTCCCGCTGCTGCTGCTCGAGGCCTTGAACCTGCACGTGTCGAGCATCCGGGCCCTGGTCAAGTCCGGGATCCGTCATCGCGGAATCGAAATCCTGCTGATCGGTCTGCACCTCGCCGCCTACGCTGCCCTGCTGATCACCACGATGACGTGGCTGCAGGCGATCGTGTTCGTGACCGTCCATCAAGGCTTGCTAGGTGTGTACCTGGGCTGCTCGTTCGCGCCGAACCACAAGGGAATGCCGAATCTCACGGGTGAGCAGGCGGCGGATCCGCTGCTTCGCCAGGTCCTGACGTCGCGCAACGTGCGCGGTGGACCCGTGACCGATGTCGTCCTCGGCGGGCTGAACTACCAGATCGAGCATCACCTCTTCCCGAGCATGCCCCGTGCCAACCTCCGGCGGGCCCAGTTGGTGATCCGCCGGTTCTGCGAGCAGCACGACATCTCCTATGCCGAGACCTCCCTGGTGACGTCGTACGGTCAGGTTCTCCAGTGCTTGCATGAAGTCGGTGCGCCACTGCGGCAGCTGACTGCAGCCAGAACCGCTGAGGGGCACTAGTGTCACCGTGTGATGCGGTGGCGTGAAGGATTCGTAACCGAGCTGGGTCGGAGCTGGACCGGTGCGCAGGAGCTGACCGTGTCGGTCGGCGACACCGCCGTGCGGGCGTTGGCCTACCCCGACCTTGTCGGCCTGCCATTGGTGGCTGACCGGGTCCTGCTCAATGTGGGTGCGCTGGACCGCGGCCTCGGGACCGGCGGCTACGCACTGGTGGTGGCGATCCCGGACCGGTTGCCGGCTGATCCGCCCGAGCGCGGACACCTGGTCAAGGCCCGCTACACCCCGCTCCAGTCGATGGTGCTGGGTGCGGACGAGCCGGACTCGCCCGACCACGAAGTACTGCGCGATGCCGACGATCTAGCCGGCACGCCTGTCGTGGTGGCAGACCTGCACTCGGCGCTGCCCGCCGTACTGGCCGGGGTGTACGACGCTCGGCCCGGCACGCGGGTGGTCTACGTGATGACTGACGGCGGAGCGCTTCCGCTGGCGTTCTCGCGGACTGTGCCGGCTCTCCAGGCCGCCGGCTGGCTCACAGGGACTGTGACTGTCGGACAGGCGTACGGCGGCGACCGGGAGGCTGTCACCGTCCACACCGGGCTCCTGACGGCCGTTCATGTACTGGCTGCCGAGGTCGTCGTACTGACTCAGGGGCCGGGCAACCTCGGCACCGGCACACGCTGGGGCTTCTCCGGCGTCCAGTCGGGCGAGGCCGTCAACGCGATCGGCACCCTGGGTGGCCGAGCTGTGGCGTCCCTACGGATCTCTGAGGCCGATCCGCGACCCCGCCACCGCGGCATCTCGCACCACAGCCTCACTGCGTACGGGCGAGTGGCGCTGCAGTCGGCCGACGTCGTCGTACCGGATCTGCCTGGGGAATTCGGCGATCTGGTGCGCGACGCCGCTGAGCCACTGCATGCCCGGCATCACGTCGTCCGCGTGTCCGTAGCCGGCTTATACGACGCCCTGGCCGCAGCGCCGGTCGAGCTGTCCACGATGGGCCGGGACCTGGACGGCGACCGCGCGTACTTCGAAGCGGCCGCAGCCGCCGGGCGGCACGCCGCGGGACTGGTAGGTCTATCTCCACCTGGGCCCGGGCCTCAGCTCTCCTGATCCCGGCGAGCGAACGGCTGAGAGTTGGGGCATGCCAACAACGCACCGCTCTCTCTCCGTCCATGACGTCGCCGTACCCGAAGGGCCGCGGTCAGTGCGGTTGTCCGCTGCACTTTGGCTGACAGCCGTCGGTGCAGGAATTGCCGAGTCTGTGCTCGGCGCCACCGAGGCGGCAACCTCCGGCTCGGTGGGCTGGCCTGCGTTGGCCGCCCAGATCGCCTTCAGAACCATCGTGTACGGCGGCCTGTTGGTGGTGATCGCCAAGTACTTCCGGCACGGCCGCAACTGGTCCCGGATCGCCCTCACCGGGCTGCTCGGCGTGGTGGGTCTGGCGACGCTGGTCGAAGGCCCGATCGGCTGGCTGGCAGGCGACGGGAAGTTCAGCGAACTGGACCTCGACGCCGGATTCGTCGCCTTCGCGGTGATCCGCAGCGTTCACATCCTGTCGGTCATCGCCGGGCTGGTACTGATGTACCGGCCGGACGCCAACCGCTGGTTCCGCCCCGCCCGCCACGCCTGACCGTCATACCGGTCGCTCCCGCGCTGTCGCCACGCCAAATAAGGCTGGCCCCATCGAAACGGGGCCAGCCTTATTGGTTGTCAGGACTAGTTGCTCGGAGTCGGCGTCGGAGTCGCAGCGACCTGCTTCGGCGCCGGGAACGCATTCAGGACATCGATCACCGCGAAGGCCTGCGTGACCTTCTTGGTCGTCGTGTCGGTCTGCGGCGGCAGCTCGACAAGGACGCGGCTGCCGATCGGCATACCGGCCAGCCCATCCAGGGCACCGGTCTGGCCGCTCGGGCCCGGGCCGACCTGGAGCTGGTCGGTCGGGGCGCCGGGTTGGGCCGGCGCGGTCGCCGAGGCGGGCTGCCCGTCCCAGGTGCTGGCCTGCTTCTTGCCTGTGTAGTCGTAGACCACATAACGGCCGACCAGCTGGTCGCCCGCGGCGATCGGCTTGCCCTTGCCGGTGGCGATGACGACCGGCTTGCCCGGCTTCGCCGGCGCTTTGGTGCCGGCCGGCAGGGTCACCTTGGGCTCGGCGTTCAGCGCACCGCTGACCTTGAACGGGGTGGCCGGCGCCGCGACCGGGTTGGCGTCCAGGGGTGTGTCGTTGGCGGCGGTGCTGATCAGGTCGACGACGAAGATCAGCGTGTCGTCGCCCTTGATGCCGGCCTGTGTGTTGCCCGCCGACTGGTAGCCCTTGTCGGACGGGATCGACAGAAGCACCCGGCTACCGAGCTTCTGGCCGACCAGACCCTCGTCCCAGCCGGGGATGACCCCGCCGACACCGATCGGGAACGACGACGGCGCGCCGCGGTCGTAGGAATTGTCGAACACCTTGCCATCACGCCAGATCTGGCCCAGGTAGTTGGCGGTCAGCAGCTCGCCCTTCTTCACCACCGCCCCGTCGCCCTGCTTGAGGACTTCGGTCACCAGGGACTTGTCCGGGTCCCCGCTGCGGTGGGTGACGGTCGGCTTCTGGCCGAAATCCGCTGTCACCTTGACGCCGGCTTTGCCGAAGTCAGCTCCGGCGTTGGAACCCCCGGAGCCACAGGCGGCCAGGGAAGACCCCAACGCCAACACAGCGACCAGACTCAACAGCTTGCGCACGAACGAGCACCTCGAAATCTCACGGCGCGGTCCCTGCTCGGCAGACCCGCCTCGATGTACGGCCAGATGAACGCCGCCCACCCTAGCCTGCGCGGACAAGCACTACGCCAGCCGCACCAGTTACCGTTCGGTCACGACTCGCGACCGTTCACGGCGACCTCACAGCAAGCTGCCAGCAGCCTTGGCAGGGCTCACATGCTGGCGATGAGTTTCTCGACTCGCTCGTCGTGGGACTTGAACGGGTCCTTGCACAGAACCGTGCGCTGGGCCTGGTCGTTCAGCTTGAGGTGCACCCAGTCGACGGTGAAGTCGCGGCGACGCTCCTGGGCCCGCTTGATGAACTCGCCGCGGAGCCTGGCCCGCGTCGTCTGCGGCGGCACCGACTTGGCCTCGAACACCCGCAGATCGTCGACCACTCGCGTGACCGCACCCTTGCGCTCGAGCAGGTAGTAGAGCCCGCGCGGCCGGTGGATGTCGTGGTACGCCAGGTCGAGCTGGGCCACCCGGGGGCTGGCCAGGCCGAGGTTGTTCTGCGCACGGTAACGCTCGATCAGCCGGTACTTGATCACCCAGTCGATCTCGCGCTCGATGCCGGTCAGGTCGCCGGACTCGATCGCCTTCAGGCACCGCTCCCATAGGGACAACGCGCGCTCGACGGCCGGCGTACCGAGCTCGCGGCGGTCGACGAAGTCGCGGGCCTTGTTCAGGTACTCGCCCTGGATGTCCAGCGCGCTCGCCTCGCGACCGTTCGCCAACCGGACCTCGCGGCGACCGGTCATGTCGTGACTGATCTCCCGGATCGCCCGGATCGGGTTGTCCAGGGTCAGATCGCGCATCACGATGCCGGCCTCGATCATCCGTAGCACCAGGTCGGTACTGGCCACCTTCAGCAGCATGGTGGTCTCGGACATGTTCGAGTCGCCGACGATCACGTGCAGCCGGCGGAACCGCTCGGCGTCCGCGTGCGGCTCGTCCCGTGTGTTGATGATCGGCCGGGACCGGGTGGTGGCGCTGGAAACCCCTTCCCAGATGTGCTCGGCGCGCTGGCTGACGGAGTAGACCGCGCCGCGCGGGGTCTGCAGCACCTTGCCGGCGCCGCAGATCAACTGCCGGGTGACCAGGAACGGGATCAGTACGTCGGCCAGCTTGGCGAAGTCGCCGTGCCGGCTGACCAGGTAGTTCTCATGGCAGCCGTAGGAGTTGCCGGCCGAGTCGGTGTTGTTCTTGAACAGGTAGACGTCGCCGAAGATGCCCTCGTCGTGCAGCCGCTTCTGCGCGTCGACGAGCAGGCCCTCCAGGATCCGCTCACCCGCCTTGTCGTGCGCGATCAGGTCGGTGACCGAGTCGCACTCACCAGTCGCGTACTCCGGGTGGGAGCCCACGTCCAGGTATAGCCGGGCCCCGTTGCGGAGGAAGACGTTGCTGCTCCGCCCCCAGGACACGACTCGCCGAAACAGGTACCGCGCCACCTCGTCGGGGGTCAGTCGGCGCTGACCGCGAAAAGTGCAGGTGACTCCGTACTCGTTCTCCAGGCCGAAGATTCGCCGGTTCACATCCCCACCCTACGGCGCGCCTCCGACAACCGCCCCGAGTCTCAGGCGCGCCGTCACCTCATCGTTGCCCTGATGCCGCCGAAAATCCTCTATCACAACAGTTCCCACGCTCGAACGACTCCGGAAAGTAGCCTCGACTGATCCGGGTCACCGCACGCTCACTTCGCGCTCCTGGTGATTGGAGCCGATCGCGGGGCTCAGAGGCCGACGATGTCCAGGAGCTGGCCCAGTTCCTTGTCGTTCAGCTCGCGGAGTTCGCCAGTGTGCAGATTGCCGCGGCGAACCGGACCGATCGCCGTCCTGGTCAGCCGCCTGACCGGGTGCCCGATCGCGTCGAACATCCGCCGCACGATCCGGTTCCGGCCCTCGTGCAGCGACATCTCGATCAGCGTCCGGCCCTTGATGCTGGAAACCACCTTCACCGTGTCCGCCTGCGCGAACCCGTCCTCCAGCATGACGCCGTCCAGCAAGCGCCGCAGTGTGCCGGGCTTCACGTTGCCGTCCACCTCGGCGACGTACGTCTTGGAGACCTCGTATGACGGATGCGCCAGCCGGTGCGCGAAATCCCCATGGTTGGTGAGCAGCAGTAGTCCTTCGGTATCCGTGTCGAGCCGCCCGACGTGGAACAACCGCTCGGTCCGATCCTGGAGGTAGTCGGCGACACACGGCCTGCCCTGCGGGTCCGACATCGTCGTCACTACGCCGCGCGGCTTGTTCAGCACGAGGTAAACGTGCGCGGTCACCGGCGGGATGCGCTCGCCGTCGACCCGGATCACAGACACGGTCGGATCGACGCGCAGCCCGAACTCCGTCACCACCTGGCCGTCAACCTCGACCCGGCGCTGCTCGATCAGGTGCTCGGCCGACCTCCGGCTGGCCACTCCAGCCTGGGCAAGCGCCTTCTGCAGCCGGATACCGCCGGGCTCGTTCGTCTCAGTCATCGTCCCGATTCGACCACGAATCGCCCGAAGTCCCCGCATCCCGCGTCCCGCCGCCGTCGTTCGGACGGCGCCCGGTCGCGTCGGCATCGACCCCGTACGACGCCTGGGCTGCCGGCCCGGGCTCCTCGGTGCCGGGCTCCGGCAGGGTCTCTTCGTCGGACTCGATCTCGCCGGCAGTTGCCTCCAGGTCCTCCGCAGGCTCGAGCCGGTCGTCGTTCTCCGGCCCGTGCTCCTCGGACTCGTAGTCAGCCTCGGGCTCCTCGGCACGTCCAGCCTCGAACTCCGACTGCTCAGCATCCGGGATGTCGTCAGCGCTCGGCTCGTCCACGGCTGCAGCCTCGGGGGCTTCGGTGAGCTCCGGGATCTCCGCAAGGTCGACGTCCTGCGCGAGCTCAGGGTCCCCGCCGGCTTCGAGCTCCTCCGCGGGCTCCAGCTCCCCGTCCTCGGCGTCGGGACCACCGACCTCCGGCTCAGGACCACCGCCGGCTTCCAGCTCCTCCGCGGGCTCCAGTTCCCCATCCTCGGCGTCGGGACCACCGACCTCCGGCTCAGGACCACCGCCGGCTTCCAACTCCTCCGCCGCCGCCAACTCTCCGTCCACGCCGTCGGAACCACCACCCACCTCCGGCTCGCGGTTCGCCTCGGCCCCTACTCCGGCCTGGGCCGCGCTGGCTTTGAGGTCGGTGCTGGGGTCGGTGCCGGCTTCGGGGTCGGCGGGCGGTGCTGACTGGGCGGCCAGCTCTTCTTCCATGTCGTCCATCTCCGGTAGGTAGGGGGCGAGTTCGGGCAGGTCGTCCAGACTCTGCATACCCATCCGCTCTAGGAAGTACGACGTGGTCCGGTAGAGAGTTGCCTGCGACTCCGTGTCCGCACCGGCCTCTTCGACGAGACCGCGGCTGATCAGCGTCCGCATTACGCCGTCCACGTTCACGCCACGGACCGCGGAGACCCGGGCCCGACTGACCGGCTGCTTGTACGCGACAACCGCCAGGGTCTCGAGCGCCGCCTGCGTCAGCCGCGCCTGCTGACCGTCCAGCACGAACCGCTCGACATATGGAGCCGCTTCCTCGCGGGTGTAGTACCGCCAGCCGCCTGCAACCGCTCGCAGGTCGAACCCGCGGCCCTGTTCGGTGTATTCGTCCGACAAGGTCGCCAGCGCGGCGGCGACATCGCCGGTGGGACGCCCGACCGCGCGGGCCAGGGTAAGCACCGGCAGCGGCTCGTCTGTCACCATCAGGATCGCCTCCAGGGCGCGCCGCATGGTGTCGTCGTCGATCACGACCTCCGGCTCGACTGCCATGTCGGTCTGCCCGGGCGCCATGTTGTCCTCGCGAGCTGAAGCCGCCGCGTCACCCTCAGCCGTACCCTCAGCCTCTGCTACGCCGTCAGTCGCACCCTCGGCATCGGGTGCAGCATCGGCCCGGGCTTCAGCATCAGGTGCCGCCTCAACGTCACCTACGGCCTCGGCGTCAGTTCCTTCTGCATCGTCAGCCGCGCCCTCGGAACCAGGTGCCGCTTCACCGTCAGCCGCACCGTCGCCGTCGGGTGCAGCATCGGCCCGGGCTTCAGCATCAGGTGCCGCCTCAACGTCACCTGCGGCTTCGGCGTGAGGCGCGGTTGCGCTCGGTGCTGGTGTCTCCGCAGCGTCGGCGTCGGTCGGTACGACGACCTGCTCGGTGTCAGTGACGGACTCCAGCGCGTCGGACGTCGCGGATTCGGCCGGGCTTTCCTTGGTATCGGCCGGGCCCTGAGTATCGGCAGGGCTCTCCTCGGTCTCGGCCGAGCTGTGCTGGTGTTCGGTCACTGGTCTGCCACCATCTCGTTCGGGCCGGGCGTCGCGTCGGCTCCCGCCGCGCCGACGGCGTCCGCGTCGTACCGGGGTTGTTCGTCGTCCTCGCCGGCGAGGTCAGCCGAGTCAGGCTCCTCGTCCGGCGCCCCCACATCACTGGCTTCCGCCTCGTCCGGCGCGTCCAGGTCGCTAGCTTCCGCGTCCGGATCGACCAGCTCGTCGAACTCGTCGCTTACCTCGATCTCGCCGTCGTCGGTGCCGGTCCAGCGGATCGTCAGCTCGCCGAGCGGGGTCATCTGGTCGAACGCCACCGCACCCTCGCGGAACAGCTCCAGCAATGCCAGGAAGCGGCAGACCGTCGTCACCGTGTCCGGGGAGTCCGACACCAGCGAGCGGAACGTCGTACTGCGGGAGCGGCGGAGCCGGTCGACAACCACGAGAGCCTGCTCGCGGACCGTGACGGCTGGTGCGTGCAGGTGGGTCAGCGAAACACCTTCTGGCAAGGGCTTCGGCGCCATCGCCGCTGCAGCCAGTGCCGCCAGGCCTTGCGGGTCGACCCCGAGTAGAACCTCCGGCAGCAGGTCGGCGAACCGCGGTTCCATGCTGACAGCGCGCGGGAATCGCTTGGCCTCCTCGGCCATCCGGGTCTGGATCAGGGTCGCGATCTGCTTGTATGCCCGGTACTGCAGCAGCCGCGCGAACAGCAGGTCGCGGGCCTCGAGCAGCGCCAGATCCTCGGCGTCCTCGACGTCGCCCTGCGGCAACAGCCTGGCCGCCTTCAGGTCCAGCAGGGTGGCCGCGATCAGCAGGAACTCCGAGGTCTGGTCCAGGTCCCACTCCGAACCCAGCGCCTTGATGTGGGCGATGAAATCGTCGGTGACCTGGGACAGCGCGATCTCGGTGATGTCCAGCTTGTGCTTGCTGATCAGCTGCAGCAGCAGGTCGAACGGACCCTCGAAGTTGACCAGATGGACGCTGAAGCCCTTGCCCCCGGCCGGCACCTCCCGGTCCGCAGCGGCTGGCAGATCGATCGGCGGCTCCGAGCTGGAGAAGACGTCGTCCACGCCGGTTATTCGGCCTTGAGTCTCTGGACCAGGACCGAGTCGGGCCCGTGGTCGACGAAATCGGCCAGCAGCACGTCGATCGCCTCCCGGACGATCCGGCCGCGGTCGGCGGTCAGGCCGTGCTCGGCTCGCAACGCGAGCCGTGTCTGTTCGAGACCGAGCAGCTCCTCCTCCGTCACGTACACGGTGATCTTCGTGTCGTGCCGGATCCGTCCACTGGACTTGCGGTCCTCGACCACGGCCGTCCGCGACCGGCCGTTGGGACCCGGCCGGTCGTCGATCAGTGCCGGACCGTCAGTGGCTGTGCGCTTCTCGGGACTGGTCTGCTTCGGTGCCGCACCGCCGAAGAGCTCGCTGGCACCAGGCAGGCTCACCCGGCGGGACAACGCGCAAGCACCTCCTTGGCCAGGTCGCGGTACTGGTTGGCCGCAGAGGAGGACGGTGCGTACGTCGTGATGGGCTCGCCGACCACGGTGGTCTCGGGGAACTTCACGGTGCGCCGGATCACGGTGTGGAAGACGCGCTCGTCGAACGCCTGGACCACGCGGTCGAGCACCTCACGGGCGTGCGTGGTCCGGCCGTCGAACATGGTGCCGAGGATGCCGACGATCTCCAGCTTCGGGTTCAGCCGGTCCTGCACCTTGCCGATCGTGTCGGTCAGCATCGCCAGGCCACGCAGCGCGAAGAACTCGCACTCCAGCGGTACGACGATGCCGTTGGACGCCGTCAGCGCGTTCACCGTCAGCAGCCCCAGGCTGGGCGCGCAGTCGATCAGAATCACGTCGTACAACGGGATGATCGGCTCCAGCACCCGCTGCAGGGTGTACTCGCGGGCAACCTCCTGGACCAGCTGGACCTCGGCCGCGGACAAGTCGATGTTGGCCGGCAACAGGTCGAGGTTCTCCACCCGGGTCGGCCGGATCACCTCGGCCGGGGTGATGTCGCGCTGCATCAGCAGGTTGTAGACAGAGATCTCCAGGTCGTGCGGCTGCACACCGAGACCGATCGAGGCCGAGCCCTGCGGGTCGAAGTCGATCAACAGCACCTTGCGCCCGGTCTCCGCGATCGCGGCGCCGAGATTGATGGTCGTCGTGGTCTTGCCGACGCCGCCCTTCTGGTTGCACATCGCGATCACGGTCGCCGGACCGCGCCTGGTCGGCGGCAGTACGGCGGGCAGATCGGGTAACGGTCGTCCGGTCGGCCCGATCTTCCTCGGACCGTTCGGGTCAGTCACAGGCTCGACATCCTCTGCGGTCAGCCGAGGCGTCGGCCTCGGCATCTCGGCGTAATCGCTAGGTGGAGTGACGGGCCTCGGGGCGGGTGCAGGGGCGGCTGCGGGCACATCTTGAGGTGCGTGATCAACGCTCGGATCGGAGGTCGACGACATCGGTGTCACCAGCGACGGCGTCTGCGGGGTGCCCGGGAATGTCGACTCGTTCACAACTCGTCAAACCTTTCAACCGATACGGGCGATCCCAGCGACTGTAAGCGTGCATTCAAGCACTCTCAAGCGGCCACTCCGCAGCGGGGTTGCGCTGTTTCCGGTTGGTGCCCGACCACCTCCCGATCATCGGTCCCTTGTTCCCCGGCATGTCGCCTTTCATCGGTCCTTTCTGACCAGGCCCAACCAGGGGTGTTGCGTGGCAACCCGCCACACCCTCGTACGGGCGGTTCCGGCCGAGGCGAGCGGCCCGGGCGCTCGACCCGCGGCGCGGCAACGGACTCCCCACCCGACGACCGGCGTGCTGGTCACAAGGGACCGATGAACGGCGACGCGCCGGGGAACAACGGACCGATGATGGGGTTTAGGGGGAGGTTTAGGGGGAGAGGGCGCGGGGGTGGGCTGTGGCGTAGACCTCGCGCAGTTTGTCTACTGTCACCAGTGTGTAGACCTGGGTGGTTGTCACCGAGGCGTGGCCGAGGAGTTCCTGGACCACCCGTACGTCGGCGCCACCGTCCAGCAGGTGGGTCGCGAAGGAGTGGCGCAGCGTATGCGGCGAGATCTCCTTGGCGATCCCCGCTCGCTGGGCCGCCCGGCGCAACACCGTCCACGCGCTCTGGCGGGACAGCCGGCCACCCCGGGCGTTCAGGAACAACGCCGGCGTGCCGCGCCCCCGGCGTACGAGGTCTGGACGGCCGCGGACCTGGTACGCCGACAGGGCCTCGCGGGCGTAGGACCCCACGGGGACGACACGCTCCTTGCTGCCTTTGCCTCGGAGGAGCACGGTGCCGGTCTCGAGGTCGACCTCGTCTACGTCCAGTCCGACGGCCTCGGAGATACGCGCACCCGTGCCGTAGAGGAATTCCAGCAGCGCCGCATCGCGGGTTGTCAGTACGGCGGGCTCGGCTTCGGCGCCGGCGGCCGCTCCCAGGATGCGGGTCACCTCGTCCACCGAGAGCGCCTTGGGCAGTCGTTGCGGCGGTGCGGGTGGTTTGATCGCGGCCGCCGGGTCCACCGCGGCCAGGCCTTCGCGCAGGCAGAACCGGTGGAACCCGCGGACCGCGACCACGGTTCGCCCTGCGCTGGACGCGCTCAGTGGCGGGTGGTCGGCATCGCCTTCGCGCAAGCGCATCAGGAAGTTGCTCACCGCCGCCTCGGAGATCGCGCCCAGGTCGGTAAGGCCCTCGCCGGCCAGGAACCCGTCGTACCGGCGGAGGTCGCGCCGGTATGAGGCGAGGGTGTTGGCGGCCAGCCCCCGTTCAACCGTCAGGTGGTCGAGGTAAGAGCTGACCGCCCGGGAGATCTCGCCGGTCAGGCCAGCACCTCGTCGAGCTTGACCTGGTCGAGGTCGTGCGCGTCCGCGACCGGGCCGTAGGTGACGTGACCGTCGAAGGTGTTCAGGCCGAGTGCGAGGCTGTGGTCCCGCTTCATCGCCTCCCGCCAGCCGAGGTTCGCCAACTCGACGGCGTACGGCAGCGTCACGTTGGTGAGCGCGTACGTCGACGTGTTGGGCACCGCGCCCGGCATGTTCGCGACGCAGTAGAAGAGCGAGTCGTGCACTTTGTACACCGGGTCCGCGTGGGTGGTGGGCCGGGAGTCCTCGAAGCAGCCACCCTGGTCGATCGCGATGTCGACGAGCACGCTGCCGGGCTTCATCCGCGACACCAGTTCGTTGCTGACCAGCATCGGCGCCTTCGCACCCGGGATCAGCACCGCGCCGATCACCAGGTCCGCGCGAAGCACGGCCCGCTCCACCTCGAAGGCGTTCGACGCGACGGTCTGCAGGTGGCCCTGGTAGATCCGGTCGGCCTCGCGGAGACGGTTGATGTTGCGGTCCAGCAGCTGTACCTCGGCCTGCATGCCGAGCGCGATCGCCGCTGCGTTCATGCCGGAGACGCCGGCACCGATGACGACCACCCGGGCGGCGTGCACACCGGAGACACCGCCCATCAGGATGCCGCGCCCCCCGCCGGTGCGCATCAGGTGGTAGGCACCCGCCTGCGGCGCGAGCCGGCCGGCCACCTCGCTCATCGGTGCGAGTAGCGGCAGCGATCCGTCCGGAAGCTGAACCGTCTCGTACGCGATTCCCGTCGTACCGGACTTGATCAGGGCCTGGGTGCAGTCGCGGTTCGCGGCCAGGTGCAGGTAGGTGAAGAGCACCTGGTCCTTGCGCAGCTGGTGGTATTCCTCCTCCACCGGCTCCTTGACCTTCAGCACCAGCTCGGCGTCCGCCCAGACATCGTCCGCCGACGGGAGGATCCGCGCCCCGGCGGCGGCGAACTCGTCATCGGTGAGCAGCGAGCCCGAACCGGCGCCCTGCTCGACCAGAACCTCGTGCCCGTTGCGCACGAACTCGTTGACGCCGGAGGGGGTAATCGCCACCCGGTACTCGTGGTTCTTGACTTCCTTCGGAACTCCGACCTTCACAACTTGCCCTTCTTCCGTTTCCAGGTGTGCGGGACACGTCCTTGTGCTCCGCGGCCCAGCCGTCTCGAGGGGCGGATCGCCAGGTCGCTGCCGAGCGTAAGCCCGGAATATTCATACCACCCAACCGGATGGTCTTCTCTTGAGCCGACGCTGAGCCGTCCCTGAGCCGACGCTGAGCCGACGCGCGGCGGCGTTGTGCGGCAGAACGATTACACTGTCTCGACGCTGTGGCACTGTCTGAGGTTGGCTCCGTGGAAGCCCCGCCCGGCGCGTTCTCCGCATTCTCTGCGCATTCTTTTCCTTCTCCGGCTTTTCCTTCTCCGGCCAGAACTCTGCTCACTCTGCCGGTGCCCACGTTGAAACGCTTCGAAAGGTGGATCCATGAACGATGCGACCGAGGTCGCGCTGCCCGGCGGCAACGTCGGTGGCGTGGTGCGGGTGGGCGATACCGTTCGCCGTCCCACCGGTCCGTGGACACCGGCTGTCCACAGGCTGCTGGCCTACCTCGCCGAGTCCGGGCTGCCCGGCGTACCGCGGGTGCTCGGGTTCGACGACCGTGAGCGGGAGATCCTCGAGTTCCTGCCTGGCCAGTCGTACGGCGAGGAGGTGCCGGACGACGTGCTGGCGGCGGCGATGCGCTGGCTCCGCGAGTACCACCGGGTGGTCGCGTCGTACCGGCCGGAGGGGGTCGTGCAATGGCGGACAAGCCGGAGCGCGCTCGGGCCGGACGAGATCATCTGCATGCACGACTTCGGGTATTACAACTGGATCGGCTCCGAGAACGGGTTCAGTGGGGTCATCGATTGGGACATGGCCGGGCCGGGCGTACCGCTGGACGACATCGCCTTCACCGCCTGGAACACGGTCCCGCTCGCGATGCCGATCCCGCCGGAGTACGCCGCGGCACGGGTGACGCTGCTGGCGGACGCGTACGGCGACGACGTGACGCCGCTGGACATCCTGCACAGCGCGCCGCTCCGGGCTCAGCGATCGGCGCGGGTGATCCGCGCCGGCCAGCACGCGGGCGATCCCGGCATGCTCAACCTCGCCAAGGTAGGCGAACCCGAGCGCAGCGAACGTCGCTCGCGCGAACTGATCGAACGGATCCCCGACATCGCCAGCTACCTGTGACTGTGGGTGCCGGTTGGTCGGCGCTTTTGTTGCGGCAGGTGTTCAATTGGTGGGCCCACCTGGTGGCGCGGAGTCGTGCTCGGGCAGGCTGGACCCTGTGCCGGAATTCCGGCCGTCCGCCCCGGGTCACCGAAGGTAGGACGCGGGGCGGTCCGCCCCGGCGATGAGAGGAGTACGGCGTGGCGATCGAACTAGGGCGGTTCGGAGTCTGGCACCCGGCGCAGAAGTGGACCCCGGAAGTCGCGGCGGAACTCGAGCAGCTCGGGTACGGCACCCTCTGGATCGGCGGCTCCCCCGCTGCCCACCTACGCGACGCCGAGGTCCTGCTGGAGGCGACCAACTCCGTCGTGATCGGCACCAGCATCGTGAACATGTGGAGTGCCGATCCCGCCGAGGTGGCAGAGTCGTACCACCGGCTCGAGGCGAGCCACCCCGGCCGGTTCCTGCTCGGCGTCGGCATCGGTCACCCGGAGCAGAGCGCGGTCTACAGGTCGCCGTACGCGAAAATCGTCGAGTACCTGGACGCGCTCGACGCGGGCAAGGTCCCGAAGGACCGCCGGGTGCTTGCGGCCCTCGGGCCGAAGGTGTTGAAGCTGGCCGCGGAGCGGACCCTCGGCGCGATCCCCTACCTGACCACCCCGGACCACACCCGCCAAGCCCGCGAGCTGATCGGTCCCGACGTGGTGCTGGCACCGGAGCACAAGGTGGTGCTGGAGATCGACGACGAGATCGCCCGCTCGATCGCCCGCCCGTCCATCGAGCCGTACCTGCGCCTCACGAACTACACCCGCAACCTGCGTCGGGTGGGCTACTCCGAGGGAGACCTTGCTGATGGCGGCAGCGACCGGCTGATCGACGACCTGGTCCTGCACGGCACGGCGGTCGACATCAGCGACGGTCTGACGGCGCACCTCGAGGCCGGAGCGGACCACGTAGCCATCCAGCAGCTCGACAAGGATGGCCCCGACCTACTCCCCGGCTACGAGGCGCTCGCGAGCGTCCTGTTCTGAGGCTTCCGAGGTGCAGCCCGCTTCTGACGCAGGCGGCGCCGTAGCCAGCTGACTGCGGCCCCCGCTGGCCACAACCTGGTAGCCAGGTTCCGGATGACGATGCCGTGTCGGGTGGCTGGAATCATGAGCGATACCGCCTTGCCGGCGTTTTCCTGCTTCGGGTCCGCCAATTTCCGGTGTGCGGTTTCGTACCGACGGAAGGCTGACTCGTGGTCGCTGGGAGTGGCCGCCAATTCCTCAGCCAGGGCATAGGCCCCCGCCATGGCCAGGCTCGAACCGTCACCGAACAACGACACGCACGACGCGGCATCGCCGACCAGTGCAACCCGGCCCCGCCACCACTGCGGCAGGCGCACCTTGCTGACGGCGTCGAAGTAGAGATCGTCGGCCTGGCGCACCCTGTCCAGCAGCTCAGGCACGCGCCAGGAGCCCTCGGCGAACGCCGTGAGCAGCAACTTCCGGTGCTGTTCGAGATCGCGATGGTCGAAGTCCGGCACCGCTGGGCTCCGGAAGAGAAAGGCTGCCAGCGGACGATCGCGTCCAGGGTGGAGTGAGATCACCCGGCCGGGCGTGCTGTACATCAACACGTCCTGGGCCGATTCGACAAGACCGTCGAGCGGGAGGGTCGCGACGTAGACCCCGAGGTGCTCCACGAAGTCGGACTCCGGCCCGAAGGCGAGCCGGCGTACCGCTGAGTGCAGACCGTCGGCGCCGACCACCAGGTCGAAACGGCGCGGCTGCGAGTGGGCGAAGGTGACATCCATGCCCTCGTCGTGCTGGCTCAGCGAGGTGATCGAGTCGCCGAACAGGTACTCGGCGGAGTCCCGACTCGCGTCGCGCAGGATCGTCGCGAGGTCGCCGCGTGGCAGTTCGATCTCCTCGCTGCCGGCTGCTCGCTGCAGCGCGCGCATGTTGACCCTGCCCACCTGCCGGCCGGTGGTGTTGATGAAGCTCAGCGCGGTCACCGCCGTCGCGGCGGCTCGCAACTGCGGCATCACTCCCATCTGTTCGGCGACCTGCACAGCCGGGCCTCTGACATCCACCGGGCTCCCGCTGGATCGCAGCGTGTCGGCGTGTTCCACCACAGTCGGACTGAATCCGTGCCGCGCCAGCCAGTACGCCAACGTCGACCCCGCGATCCCGCCTCCGGAGATCAGCACCGTCCGGTTCTCCATGCCCACTCCTCTAAGTGGAGGTATTTCCTCCGATTTTCGAAGGTAGCATAACTGGAGGAATTCCATCCACTTGTCTGGCGGAAGGCGACGATGGCAGCGCAACCGGAACTGCGCGCGGACGCGCGACGCAACAGGGACCAGCTGGTCGTGGCCGCCCTGGATCTCCTGCTGGAGCAGGGAGTTGACGTACCGCTGGAGGAGATCGCCCGGCGGGCGGGCGTCGGCATCGGCACGCTGTATCGCCGCTTCCCCGAGCGGGACGCCTTGCTCCGGGCTGCGTCCTACGAAGGCCTCCGCCGGCTGGCGGACACGGGCGAGGCCGCCTGGCGGGAGGAACCCGACGCCTGGCATGCTCTGAGCCGCTTCCTGCGGGGGTGCGCCGAACTGCGGCTGGGAGCTTTGATGTCAGCGATCGAACCGCGGCTGCACGACGCGATCCGGGCCGCGCCCGAACTGCACGAGGTCAGGCAGGTCGTGACCGATCTCGTCGACCGGATGACCACCGGAGCCCAGGCGGAGGGCGCGCTGCGCAAGGACGTCAGCACGGCGGACATCAGCCTGCTGATCAGTCTGCAGATCTATGTACCACCGAGTCAGTCGACGTCCGACGCCGTCAGCCGCGTCGTCGACCTCATGCTGGACGGACTGCGCGCTCGCGATTGAGCGGCTACAGGCGCACCGACTGCTAACGGAGCTCGAAGTCGGCGAAGTCGAAGCCGGGCGACACGATGCAGGACACCAGCACGGCCTCGTCGCCGGCCGGCCGCGCCGCCTGCCAAGCACCGGCCGGTACGACTGCCTGCGGGTGCTGCCCGGCCCTCACGTCCGGACCCAGCGTCAGCGCCTCGGGGACGCCGTACGGGTCGGGGCCGGTACCGCCGAGGTCCAGCGTCAGCGGCCCGCCGGAGTGCCACAGCCAGATCTCGGTGGACCGGACGCGGTGCCAGCGCGACTCCTCGCCGGGCCCGAGCAGGAAGTAGATCGCCGTCGCGCTAGCCCGCTCACCGACGTACCCGGGTGGCTCGAACGAGACCGGCGAGCGCCACGTCTCGCGGTACCACCCGCCCTCCGGATGCGCACTCAACCCCAACGCCTCGGCCAACTCAGCCCGCACTCCATCACCAGCCACCCCAAAAACCTACCCACCCAAACCCAGCCGCCCGCCCCCTCCCCTGATCTGAGTTCGTCGGTCCCTTGTTACCCGGCGTGTCGGGATTCGTCGGTCCCAAGTTGCCAGCGGCTCCGGGACGCTGACCGGCCGCAAGCGGGGCGAGCCGGACGGCCAGCTAGGCAGTACGACCCGCGACGACGTGCCGCAGAGCCAGAGCCCGCCGGCGCGTACGGCGAACCAGAGCCGGCCGGGGTGCACGACGTACCAGAACCAGCCGGTGCGCACGGCGTACCAGAGCCGGTCGGTGCACACGACGTACCAGAGCCGGCCGGTGCGCACGGCGTACCGGAACCGGTCGGTGCGCACGGCGTACCAGAACCAGCCGGTGCACAGGACGTACCAGTGGGGTGCACTGCCTAGCTGGGCGTCCGCCGGCGGGGAACTCGGTGGCGGATGGCGACGGGGTTCGGGCAGAGTTCGGCGCATGAGCGATGGCGAGAGGCCGAGCGAGTACCACCGCAGACTCCCGTACGGCCAGCGGGTGGCGGCGGATCCTGTGCTGGGCGGGCGGTTCTTCCCGTTCGACGGCGACATCCAGGTGGTTCCGCTGCACGAGCCGGTACTGCCGGAGCCGCCCCGCAGCGGGGAGCCTGGCGGGGAACCGTGCCCGACCTGCGCCGAGCCAGAAGGCGACGCGATCTGGGGCGACGACCAGTGGTTGCTGAAGGCAGGTCTCCAGCCGAACGGGCTGCCGATGGTTGCGCTACTGGTCCCGCGCGAGCACTACCTGCTGGACGAACTGCCGCCCGACCTGACCGCGACTCTCGGCCCGCTGATCCAGCGAGTGGCCGGCGCGATCCGCCGGATCGACGGTGTCGGCCGGACCCATTTCAGCCGTTGGGGCGACGGCAGCGAGCACTTCCACGTCTGGTTCCTGGCCCGGCCGCTCGGGATGATGCAATTGCGTGGCCCGATGCTGGCGATCTGGAACGACCTGCTCCCCCGCGTTCCCACCGACGAGTTCCGCGCCAACGCCCGCACGGTCGCGGCAGCACTGGCCGAGGGCGGCGGGCACGCCCTCGGTATCGGCCGGCCCGGCTTGTAACTCGCCGATCCTCCAGCCGTCGGGCTCAGCAAGATCGCCGAGCTGGGCAGCGGAGTCGCGCATCTGGACGCCCAGCCAGGCAATGGTCCTAGGCCCGGGGCGCTGTTGTGCGGACTGAGCGTGGGCATCGGGTCCCGCCACGGCCCGATCGACCGAGCACTGCCTAGCTGGGTGTCCGCAAACCCCTCGCGCGACCGACGGACGGACACCCAGCCAGGCAACGGCACGAGCCCCACGGCCCAGTTGTGCGGACTGAGCGTGGGGACGGACCCGCCACAGCCTGATCGACCGAGCACTGCCTAGCTGCGTGTCCGCAAACCCCCACGCGAAGTCGCAGTACGAGGTCGATCAGTCGCGGATCGTGGCGAAAGTCCTTGACGCCCGGCGGGCGGGTCGGCTATCTATTGCTGACAACGATGTCACGCCGCCCGTGACGTCGCCGCCTGCTCAGTCGCATTGCCGCACCAGGGCTGTCGCGCGCAGCGGGAGGCGACGTTGTCCCGATGTCGAAGTGGGGAATCCCGTGAAGGCTCCTGTGTTCACCCTGCGCCGCCGTGCGCGGTCCACCCTGCGCCGCGGTGCGCGCGCCGTACTGGCCGGCTCCGTCGTGGCAGCGGTCGCTTTGACTACCGCGCCCGCCCACGCCGATCCGAACTCGATCCCAAGTCCTGCCGTCCGGTCAGCAGACCCGACGACCACGCCGCCCGACACCACCCCACCTGGCCTGACATCCACCAAGGAGCCGTCGCGGATCACCACCAGCTCGGCGGATCCGACGGAGCACGTCGACCCGCTGATCGGGACGTCCAACCTGGGTGACGTCTTCCCGGGCGCTGTCACGCCGTTCGGGATGTTCTCGTTCAGCCCCGAGACCAGTCGCGGCAACGCTTACCGGACCGCCGCACCGGGCGGCTACCTTTACTCCGCGACGAAGATCCGCGGCTTCAGCTTGACCCACATGTCCGGCACGGGTTGCGCGGGCGGCTCCGGCGACATCCCGATCCTGCCGTACGTCGGTGAGGTGACCTCCTCGCCGCAGACCGACGCCAAGGACGCGATCTACGCCAGTACGTTCTCGCACGCGAACGAACAGGCCAAGCCCGGCTACTACAAGGTCGGCCTCGACTCCGGGGCAACCGCCGAACTCGGGGCCACCGCGCGGACCGGCTCGGCGCGGTTCACCTTCCCGACGGACAAGCCCGCGACCGTACTGTTCCGCACTTCCAACTCCGAGGTCGGCAGCAGCGACGCCGAGGTGACAATCGACCCGGCCACGCGGACCGTCAGCGGCTCGGTGACCAGCGGCAACTTCTGCGGCTACCTCGCATCAGTTGCCCAGCGGAGCTACTACACGCTGCATTTCGTCGCGGAGTTCGACCAGCCGTTCGCCAACCACGGCACATGGAAAGACAGCACCGTGACCCCAGGCAGCAGCAACGCCAGCGGCGGTACGACGTACGGGCCGGACGGCTGGATGCCAGCCAACAAGGGCTCCGGCGCGTACCTCGGCTTCGACGCGAAGACCGTCAACATGCGGATCGGCATCTCGTATGTCAGCGAGGCGAACGCCCGGGCCAATCTGAAGACCGAGAACCCGCGCGGCTCGACTCTCGAGGCAGTCGCGGCTAAGGCCAAGCAGGCTTGGCGGAAGCAACTCGACCGGATCGAGATCGGCGGCGGCACCACCGAGCAGCGCACCACCTTCTACACCGCGCTCTATCACGCGCTGCTGCACCCGAACCTGTTCAGTGACGTCAACGGCCAGTACTGGGGCTTCGACCAGAAGGCGCACCAGGTCAGCCGCGGCCAGAGTGCGCAGTACGCGACCTTCTCCGGCTGGGATGTCTACCGCTCCCAGGTCCAGCTCCTGGCCTTGCTCGAGCCCCGCACAGCCGGTGACGTCGCTCAGTCGTTGCTCAATCAAGCCCAACAGAACAACGGCATCTGGGACCGGTGGACCCACGCCTCCGGCAGTACGGCGGTGATGACGGGTGATCCGTCCGCGCCTGCGTTGGCCGGCATCTACGCGTTCGGCGGCACCAACTTTGACGTCCGCGCGTCGCTGAAGTCGCTTGTCAAGGCGGCGACCGTGCCGACCGCGAAAGACCTCAGTTCCGCGGGCAAGCCGGTGATGTCAGTCGGCCAGCGACCGTCGCTCGACAAGTACCTGGCGCTGCACTACATCCCCACCAAGTCCAACGCATGGGGTGGCGCGGTCGAGACACTCGAGGACTCGACGGCCGACTTCGCCATCGCCCAACTGGCCGGGCGGACCGGGGACAAGCAGACGTCCGACCAGTTCCTGAAGAGGTCGCAATACTGGCAGAACGTGTTCAATCCCGATGCCGATCCCAGTGGCGGCTACATCCAGAACCGCGACGACAACGGCGCCTGGCCGAGCTTCCAGCCGGCGACCGGCGACGGCTTCGCGGAAGGCAGCAGCGCGCAGTACACCTGGATGATTCCGCACAACCGCGCCGGACTCTTCGACGCGATGGGTGGCATTACCGAGGTCAACAAACGACTCGACGCGTTCTTCCGCAACCCCGACGGCACTTGGGCGCTGACCAAGTCCGGCGACCTGCATGCGGAGATGGACAACGAGCCGTCGATCAGCACGCCCTGGACGTACAACTACAGCGGCCAGCCTTACAAGGCGCAGGAAACGTTGCGCCAGGCAATGAACCAGCTCTGGAACACCACCACCGGAGGAATCCCCGGCAACGATGACCTCGGCGAGATGTCGTCCTGGTACGTCTGGACCGCGCTCGGCCTCTACCCGCAGGTCCCGAGCCGGGCGGAGTTGCTGGTGGCCGCGCCGCTGTTCCTGCGTGCGGTGATCCATCGGGACAACGACCGCAGCATCGAGATCAACGCTCCTGCTGCCGCCGACGCGCCGTACGTGCAGAGCCTGAAGGTAGACGGCCGTACGACGACTAAGCCCTGGCTGCCCGAGTCGTTCGTCGCCCGAGGCGGCAAGCTGGACTTCAAGCTCGGCACCACGGCCAACACCGCCTGGGGAAGCGCCGCAACGGATGCGCCGCCATCGTGGCGCACGGGCGAACTGCCGTTCCAGACCTCCACGGACACGAGCCGGGTGGTCGTTGCTCCGGGCACCACAGGCGAACCGGTCGCGATCAAGGCCCACCGCCTCAGCGGCAACACCACCACAGTCCAGTACGCCGTGACGACGCCGCCGGGGTTGTCCGCCGAACCGGCCAGTGGCTCTTTCACAGTGGACCCGGCCAGTGGCGTCGGGAGCGCGCCGGTCAGGATCGCTGTGGCACCCGGTACTCCGGATGGGCGATATCAGGTGACGGTTGCACTGTCCGCCCAGGACGGGACCGCTCTTCCCCGGCTCGGCTTCACGGTTGTCGTCGGCCAGCCGAACTCGTTCTCGGTGCTCCGGGAAGGTGTTGCCGTCTCGGACGATGCCGGTGACCACAATGAGGCCGACTACGACGGTGGCGGCGTCAGCTACTCGCGGCAGGCCCTTGCTGCTGCCGGGCTCACCCCGGGCAGCACTGTGACCAAGGAAGGCCTGACGTTCACCTGGCCCGGCGTACCGGCTGGGGAGCCTGACAACGTGCCGGCGGACGGGCAGTTGCTCAACCTGGACTTGCCGGCGGGCGCGTCCCAGTTGTCCTTCGTGGGTAGCGCGGTGAACGGCAACCAGCAAGGTGTAGCGACGCTGACCTACGCGGACGGCAGCACCGAGCAGATCGACCTGTCCTTCAGTGACTGGACCCTCGGCGGTGGTGGTGACACAGTCCACTTCAGCAACCTGGTGATGGCTACGACGCCGTATCGAAACGAGGCCGGCGGTGGGAAGGATCCGGTGGCGACGCACATCTTCGCGACCAAGCCGTTCGTCCTGCCGGCGGGCAAATCGCCCGTTAGCGTGACGCTGCCGAAGAACCGCGACCTGCGGATCTTCGCGCTGGCCAACGGCTGATCCCGGACGTCCACGCATACATAACCCCGCTCCAAGGGCCCGAAAGCCGGGTTGGAGCGGGGTTATGTATGCGTGGACGTCCGGCTAGTCTTTGGCGGGCCAGGGCGCGTCAGCGGGTCGGAGGGCGGAGAAGCCGTCGCCGTGGAGGGCGGTCCAGGCGGCCAGGGCACCCATCACCAGGACCGGGTTGTGCAGGTCGCCGGACAGGACCGCCTTGACCACATCGGCCAGCGGCGCGAAGACGGTCTCCATGTCGGCTTCCTCGTGCAGCCGGTCGTACACCTCGTCGGAGGCCGAGAGCTGTCGGGCCAGGAAGATGCGGACGGCCTCGTTGGTCAGCCCCGGTGAGGTGAACGCGTCCACCAGGACCCGCCAGTCGGCGGCCTTGGCGGCGGCTTCCTCCCAGAGTTCGCGTTCGGCGGCAGCGCGGTAGTCCTCGCCCTTGATGTCGAGCAGGCCCGCCGGCGGTTCGAGCAGGCGAAACCCGACCGGGTGACGGTACTGGCGGACAAGCAGCATCCGCTCGTTCTCGTCCAGCGCGACCACGCCGACGGCACCGGGATGCTCCACGACGTCCCGGACGAACGGCTCGCCGCCACCGGGCGCAACGACCCGGTCCGACCGTACGGCGATGACGCGGCCGCTGGCGTACACGATCTCCGACTCGCGGACCGGCCAGGACTCGGGCCTGTCCTGCAAGTCCTCGCCGTACTTGAGTTCCGGGTGATCCGTCATCGGGCCTTCACCGTCTCGGCCCTAGGCTTGCCAGCATCCTTGCCCAAGGCATCCTTGCCCAAGGCATCCGTACTGGCGGCAGGCTGGTCGGATGCGGCGATGTCCTCGACCGGAAGCCGGGACTCGCGCTGGCGGTTCAGCGCCGCCGCGATCAGGCCGGAGAACAACGGGTGCGGCCTGGTCGGCCGGGACCGCAGCTCCGGGTGCGCCTGGGTCGCCACGAAGTACGGGTGCAGCGACCGGTCCAGCTCGACGAATTCGACCAGTTCGTTGTCCGGAGAGACCCCGCTGAACAGCAGACCGGCCGTCTCCAGCTTGTCCCGGTAGGCGTTGTTCACCTCGTAGCGGTGCCGGTGCCGCTCCTGCACCGACGGGGCGTCGTACAGGTCGCGGACGATCGAACCGGCGGCCAGGTTCGCCGGGTAGAGGCCGAGCCGCATGGTGCCGCCGAGATCGCCGGAACCCGAGACGATGTGCTTCTGCTCCTCCATCGTGGCGACCACCGGCTGCTCGGCGTCCGGGTCGAACTCGCTCGAGTTCGCGTCGATCAGGCCGGCCAGGTCGCGGGCCACCTCGATCACCATGCACTGCAGCCCGAGGCACAGGCCGAGGATCGGGATGCCGGCCTCGCGGGCGTACCGGATCGCGCCGATCTTGCCCTCGATGCCGCGGACGCCGAACCCGCCAGGGATCAAGATCGCGTCCATCTCACCGAGCAGCCGGGCGGCCGCCTCCGGGGTCGAGCACTCGTCGGACGCGATCCAGCGCAGGTTGACCCGGGCGTCGTTCTGGAACCCGCCCGCGCGGAGCGCCTCGGCCACCGACAGGTACGCGTCCGGCAGGTCGATGTACTTGCCGACCAGTGCCACGTTGACCTCGTCGGCCGGGTGATGGACGACCCGGAGCAGCTCGTCCCAGCGGGTCCAGTCGACATCGCGGAACGGCAGGTTCAGCCGGCGGACGACGTACGCGTCCAGACCCTCGGCGTGCAGCACCTTCGGGATGTCGTAGATGCTCGGCGCGTCGACGGCGGCCACCACGGCCTCGACCTCCACGTCGCACATCAGCGAGATCTTGCGCTTGACGCTGTCCGGGATCGGCCGGTCGGCCCGGCAGACGACCGCGTCGGGCTGGATACCGATCGAGCGCAGTTGCGCCACGGAGTGCTGGGTCGGCTTGGTCTTCAGCTCGCCCGACGGGGCCAGATACGGCACCAGCGAGATGTGCAGGAAGAAGACGTTGTCGCGGCCGACGTCGTGCCGGACCTGCCGGGCCGCCTCCAGGAACGGCAGTGACTCGATGTCACCGACGGTGCCGCCGATCTCGTGGAGGACGACATCAACGTCGGGACCGGCCATCGCCAGCATCCGTTCCTTGATCTCGTTGGTGATGTGCGGGATCACCTGGACGGTGTCGCCGAGGTACTCACCGCGCCGCTCCTTGGCGATCACCGACGAATAGACCTGGCCTGTGGTCACGTTGGCGACCTGCGACAGGTCCCGGTCCAGGAAGCGCTCGTAGTGGCCGATGTCCAGGTCGGTCTCGGCACCGTCGTTGGTGACGAACACCTCGCCGTGCTGGAACGGGTTCATGGTGCCTGGATCCACGTTGAGGTATGGATCCAGCTTCTGCATGGTGACCCGGATACCCCGTGCCGTCAGCAGGCTGCCGAGGCTTGACGCCGTCAGCCCCTTGCCGAGACTGGATGCCACGCCACCGGTGACGAATACGTGCTTGGTCTGCTGCCCGAACGAAGCTCTGTCCACGGGCCTTCAGCCTACCTGCTGTCAAGGGGTGGTCGCGACGAGACCCGCATAGATGCCTAGCAGATTCCTTGCGACTTCGTCCTCGTCCGGCCACCCAGCGGCCAACTCGAGGCCTTTTGTCCGCAATCCGGCCGCCGTATGCGGCTCTGCCAGCACCCTCAGTACGCCGGCCGCCAGCCCCTGCGCGTCGCCGGGGAAAGTCAGTACGGCGGCCTCGCCGACAAGCTCGGGTACTCCTCCGACAGCCGTAGCCACGACTGGTACACCAACCTGCAGCGCCTCCTGCACGACCAGCGCCCGCGCCTCCCAGTGAGAGGTCAGTAGGAACACGTCGGCGGCGCCGAGCAGGTCCGCCACGTCGTCGCGGTGGCCTAGCAGCCGAACTGGGAGGCATTCAGCGTCGATCCGCACCTGGAGGCTTTCCCGCAGCGGTCCGTCGCCAACCACAGCGAAGACCGCCCCCGGCTCGTCCCTGGCTACCTCAGCTGCTACGGACAGCAGAGTCGGGTAGTCCTTCTGCTGAGCCAGCCGGCCTACTGTCAGGATCAGGGGCGCGTCGCCGATGTCCAGCGCCTCCCGGACGGCTGCAGACGGCGTACGAATGTCTGGGATGGCAGGAGCAGCTACTGGCGCCAGACGGGCCTGACGAGCTCCTAAGCCCCGGGCGAGTTCCACGAGATCACTGGACGCTCCGAGCGTCAGATCGGCTCCACGAGCGACCAGACGCTGGCCAAGGCGCATCATCACGCCACGCAGGCCTGGAGTGATAACGGCGTTGTGCCACGTCACTACTAGCGGCCGCAGCCGGGACCGGTCACGCAGCGCAGCCATGCCAGCTCGGTAGCCGTGCGCGTGGACCACGTCGCAGCCACGCAGGTCGCGGGCCTGGCGGACCACGGTGGCCTCACCGAAGTCGAAGTGGTCCGCTGTGCCCGGCGGTGCGCAGACGACAACCACGTGCCCGGCCTTCAGGTAGCGCGGCACCAGCGACGCGACGTGCTGCCCGATCCCGCCACGGGCCTCCGCCAGTAGGAGCCCGATCCTCATCGCTTCTCCTCCACAGCAATTGGGACGCCACGTCGTAGCACCGCCCGGGCGTCCGGCCGATCCAGGGCCACAGCGACCACTCCATACACGATCACGACGGCGAGGCCCGACAGCACCGAGAACACCAGTGCACTCCTCCAGCTGCCGTCCGCAGCAGGCAGGGCTACCAACCACCCTGCCGCTCCGGCCAGGACCGCTCCTGTGACCGCGGCAAGAGTGGCCCGCGCCAATCCACTGAGCACACCAGGCCCGGCGATCCTTCGCAACACCACCAGCAGCACGACGACCCCGGCGACCATGCCCGCCGACATCGCGGCAGCCAGTGCACCTACTGCGTTCAGCCCGTCCCACCGCAGCGTCAGCACCAGGCTCGCAGCGGCTACAGCCAGCCAAGCCGACCCGGTGACGACTGCAACCTGGCGACCGGCCTGCCGCGCATAGAGCACCCGTCCGAGATGCATCAGCAGGGCGAACCCGATCAGAGCCGGGGCGAAGGCAACCAGCCCGGCCCCCAGCGACGACGCCTGGGCCTCCTGCACCCGACCGTTGTCGTACGCGAAGATCCGCGCTACTGGTACCGCTGTGCCGACTAGCAGCGCCGCCCCAGCTCCACCAGCGAGCACGACCGCCCGGGTGGAGGTTGCGGCGTACAGCTCGAACGCAGCGGTCTCCCCCGCCTCGAAGGCAGCAGCCAACCGCGGGAACACCGCGGTAGTGATCGGTACAGCCAGCACGGCGTACGGCAGTAGATAGATCGCATTTGCCCACGTATAGACGGCAATGGTCCCCTCGGCCCCCCGGTGGTTCGCCAGATAGGTCGTGACGAGAAAGGCCAACTGCTGAGCCACAAGCACGGCAAGGCCAGCCGCAGCGAGCTTGCGCAGTACCGGGCCGACACCAGGGTCAAGCCGCAGCGTCGGCTTGATCGGCAGCCGCAGCGCAAGCATCGGCAGAGCCACAGTCAAGGCCAGTGCAAGCACACCGGCCGTAGTACCCCAAGCAAGCAGGTTGGAAGCGCCCCGCGACGCCTCATCCGCCCTCGGCGCCTGCACAGCGAACAGAAGGTACGTGACCACGACAACCAGGCTGGACACCAACGGCGCAATAGCTCCGGCTGCGAACCGCCGATGCGACTGCAGCACAGCCGTAGCCACAACAGCCACGGCGTAGCCGAATACCTGCGGGACGAAGATCACCAGCATCCGCGTGGCGGTTGCAGCCGAACCACCGCACTCCGGACCCGCGTCAAGCATCGCCGAGGTGTAGCGACCAGCCAGCAACCAAGCGACCACAGCAAACGGAGTCAGCAGCACCACCGACCACGACAACAGCGCTCCGATGATCCGCCCTTGCGCAGCCCGATCCCCCCTCGATACAGGCCCGGCCAGCACCGGGATCACTGCGCCGGCCAGCGCACCACCCACCACGATCTCGAACAGCACATTGGGCAACTGATTGGCCGTCGCGTAGGCATCCGCCAGACACCCGGCCCCGACGGTCTTCGAGAAGACCAACCACCGCCCGAACCCGACCACCCGAGCCAGCACAGTCACCCCGGCGACGATCACGGCCGCCCGGGCAACGCCGTGCGCTCTACCGTGGTGCAGAGCGCTGATCACCTGGGTCGTCGGCCCCACTGGTCGAGCTTGTCGAGGGTCGGGTTGGCTGCGATCACCTTGGTGAAGCTGACCTTCTCGCTGGCCAGGTTGAGGGCGACGACTGCGCCCAGAGCCAGCACCTTGAGCGGCCGGGGCAAGGAAGCGGCCAGCGCAGTGCCGGCGATGGCGCCCAGCCCGTTCGCGCCGCAGTCGCCGAGCATCGACCGCTCGCCCAGGTCCGACGGTGCCGAGGCCGCCGCCGCGCCAACCACCGCAGCGGCCGGGCCGTTCACCAGCGCGACCGGCGCGCTCAACGCGGTAACAGCCTTCAGCGCGCGTCCGGGGCGGAGATCCATCAGGTTGGTCAGGTTCGCCGTACCAGCGATCAACGCGCTGTCGGCGACCACGCCGACCACGCGGCCGAACCCCGTCGTACGGCGGGGCAGGAGGGCGGCGGCGGCCAGACCGGCGGCGCCGACCCCGAGAATCTTCACGGCGCCACTTGTCACCTCGCCGCGGCGCAAAGCGCTCAGGTGGCCGCGGAAACCCTTGGTCTGGGTGGTGCCGGCCAGATCGTCATAGGCCCCGACCGCACCCGACACCGCACCGGCCAACAGCGCCGCGGCCTTCACCCGGCCTGAGGTCGAGGGCGCGACCGCGACACCGGCAAGAGCACCGAGAACGGCGATCGGCCCTTCGAGCAGGGTGACGGATTCGCCGCGGTGGTTGGTGCGTTCGAACGGCTCGCGGTTCTCCTTCGGCAGCCGCGCAGCCGCACGCTCGAGTCCGGCGGTGGCCGCTGCGGCCAGAAGAGCGGCACCCAACTTCCCGAGTCCCATCGCGATCAGTTGCTCTTGGCCTGGACGGCGGTCGGGGCGACACCGTTCTTGGCGTCGACGCCGCCGTACTGGCCGGCCTTGCCGCTGAGCTGCTCGGCCAACGCGAAGACGACCGTGGCCTGCCCACTCGGCATGTTCGCCACATCCACCGACGAGACGAGATTGGTGGCTTCGGAGTCACCGCGCAGGGATTTCAGCAGGCCACCGTTCTGGGCTGTCTCCGGCGTACCGGCGACGACCACTCCAGCGCTACCCAGGTCCAGGCCGTCGATCAGGTTCACCGCATCGTTGTACGCCGAGTTGTCTGGCGTCGGCGTGGGCGGCTTGGCGGCGATCACGACGACCAGGCTGGCCCGGTCCTTCGGCGTCGGCTTGACCGACAGCAGCTTCGAGTCGGTCAGGCCACTGATGACCTTGGTGGCCTCGCTGTCCACCGTCCGGCCCTCCTCGCGGGCGACGATGCCGCGGGCCAGGATCAGCCCGGCGCGCTGGTAGGTGGTGCTGTTCGTCGGGAAGGTGACGTCGGCGGTGACGAGCTGGTTCACTAGTGGCTCGATCAGCTGACGCTGGGCGGGATCGAAGAGCTTGTCGGTCAGCGAGACCTGGGTGGTCACCTGGGCCCCGGCCTTCGTCAGCGCGTCCTGCACCGAACTGGTCAAGCCGCTGTCGGCCTGCGGCATCGTCACGATCGCGACCCGCCTGTCCTTCAGCTTGCCGTCCGTCAGCCCGGCGGTCACCTTGGCGACGTAGTCGTCGCGGTACTTGTCCAGCGTCTTCGCCTCGATCAGCTGGGCCCGGGCGTCCTCCAGCGAGGCCCGGTCCTTGTCGGCCTGGGCCTGGACGATGTCGCTGCCGGTGCCCTTCAGCGGGCCGGCGCCCAGCACCACGCCCGCGCCGAGAGCGAAGAAGATCGCCACGATCGAGACGATGTGGTAACGGAAATCGATCACGTGAACAGCTCCCGGATCCAGAAAACGAGGTCGTTCCAACGGGCCCGGCCGATCGACCAGAGCACCCCGCCCGCGTCGATGGCGTAGATCGCCACCCCGAGGGCGAAGAGGCCGGCCACGATCAGCGCGACCACCTGGAGCGTCGAGACACGGCTGCGGTACAGGCGGCTGACGCCCTTGGCGTCGACCAGTTTGGCGCCCACCCGCAGCCGGGTGATGAAGGTGCTGGCCATTCCCGACCGGCCTTTGTCGAGGAACTCGATCAGCGAGTTGTGCGTGCCGACCGCGACGATCAGCGAGGCGCCCTTGGAGTCGGCCAGCAGCATCGCGACGTCCTCGCTGGTACCGGTGGCCGGGAACTCGACCGAGTCGACTCCGAGCCGCTCCAGCCGCTCCGAGCCCGGCGCGCGGCCGTCCCGGTAGGCGTGCACGACGACCTCGGCACCGCTCTTCAGCGTCTCGTCCTTGACCGAGTCCATGTCGCCGACGATCAGGTCCGGCGCGTAGCCGTTCTCGACCAGCGCGTCCGCGCCGCCGTCGACGCCGATCAGCACCGGCCGGTACTCGCGGATGTACGGCCGCAGCGCGACCAGATCGTCACGGTAGTCGTAGCCGCGGACCACGATCAGTACGTGCTTGCCGTCCATCGGCGTGTGGATCACCGGTACCCCGACGCCGTCGAGCAGCAGGTCGCGCTCGCGGCGCAGGTACTCCAGGGTGTTCGCGGTGAACGCTTCGAGCTGGGTCGAGAGGCCGGCCCGGGCGTCATCCATCAGCTCCGCGACAGTCTGGCTGTCGTGCGCCGTGCCCTTGGCGACGACCTCCTCGCCGCGGTACAGCACCCCCTCGTGCAGCCGGACCTGCTCGCCCTCGTGCAGCACCGAGAACACCTCGCGGCCGATCCCGTCGACCAGCGGGATGCCCGCCTCGACCAGGATCTCCGGACCGAGGTTCGGATAGCGGCCGCTGATCGAGTCGGACACGTTCACCACCGCGCCGACCCGGCAGTCCACCAGCGCCTCGGCGCTGACCCGATCCAGGTCGACATGGTCGATGACCGCGAGCTCGCCCGGTTTCAGTCGTTTGGTGAGATTCTTGGTACGGCGGTCCAGCCGGACCACCCCGACGGTTCCGGGCAGTTCAGTAGGTCGCGCTCGGCGCAGGCTGGGCAATTTCATCGCGCTCTCATCCTGCCATGGCGACGGAGCGAGGACGCGCACTTTAGAGCGCTGCCGCGGCAGATGTCTACCGTTTCGACCGCTTTTTGCCGCTCCTGACGTGCCTTTCGGCCGCCAGTGCGAGAAGTTCTTCGGCGTGGGCCTGGGCCGCGTCGGAGTTCTCCAGGCCCGCCATCATCCGGGACAGCTCCTTCAGCCGGGCGTCGTCGTCGAGCGCGACCAACCCGCTGGTGGTGACCGAGCCATCGTCACTCTTCAGCACCACGGCGTGACGGTCCGCGAACGCCGCCACCTGCGGCAGGTGCGTCACGACGATCACCTGGGCCTTCTCCGCGAGTCGGGCCAGCCGCTTGCCGACCTCGACCGCGGCCCGGCCGCCGATCCCGGCGTCGATCTCGTCGAACACCAGCGTCGGCACCGGGTGCGTGTCGGACAGGATCACCTCCAGCGCCAGCATCACCCGGGACAGTTCACCGCCCGAGGCCGCCTTCTGCAGCGGCCGGGCCGGACTCCCGGGGTTGGCCGCGAAGCAGAACTCGATCTCATCCGCACCGGACGGCCCGAGCGTGGTCTCGTGCACATCGACCGTCAGCGTCGCGTGCGGCATCGCCAGCCCACCCAGTTCCTCGGTGACGGCCTTGCCCAGGCGCTCGGCCGCCTCCCGCCGGGCGGCGCCGACCTGCTGACCGAGCTCGGTGATTCGCGCCTGCAACTCGGCCTGCTCCGCGGTCAGCAACTCGACCCGCTCGTCGCTGCCGTCCAGCTCGGTCAACCGGGCAGTTGACCGATTCGACCACTCGAGCACTTCGTCGACCGTGCCCTCGGCGTCGCCGTACTTGCGAACCAGGCCGGACAGCTTGGACCTCCGCTCGCTGACCAAGGCGAGACGCGCGGTGTCGGTGTCCACATCGGCCGCGTACGACGACAGCTCGCCGGCCAGGTCCGCGGCCAGATAGCCCAACTCGGCCACCCGATCGGCCAGCTCGGCCAGTTTGGCGTCGTGCTCACGCTCGCCGTCGAGCACCTGCTTCGCGTGGCCCAGCAGCCCCAGTACGTCGTGGGGGCCGGCTGCGTCCAGGTCCTCCGAGGTCAGCGCCGCGCCCGCGGAAGTGGCCGCCGTACGGAGTCCGTCCGCGTAGGCGAGGCGCTCCTCCTCGGCGGCGAGCTCGGCGTCCTCACCCGGCAGCGGCTCGGCCTTGGCGATCTCCTCCAGGCCGAAGCGCAGCAGATCCGCCTCGGCCAGCCTGTCCCGCTGGCGGGTGACCAGCTCGGTCAGCTCGGCCTCGACCTCCCGATGCCGCCGGTACGCCGACGCATACTCACCCAGCGGCACCAGCACCGGCTTGCCGGCGAAGGTGTCGAGCGTCTCGCGCTGCCGGGCCGGCTGCAGCAGCCGCCACTGGTCCGCCTGCCCGTGGATCGCGACCAGATCACCCGACACCTCGGCGAGCACTGAGACCGGCACCGAGGCGCCACCGAGGAAAGCCCGGGAGCGGCCCTCGGAGGACAGCTCGCGGGCGATCAGCAACTCGCCCTCGTCCAGCTCGCCGCCACGGTCCTCGGCCTGCTGCACGATCGACCTCGGCACCTTGGTGGCCCGGCCCTCGACCCGGGCCCGGCGGACACCGTGCCGGACCAGCCCGCTGTCCGCGCGGCCACCGAGCAGCATGCTCACGCCGGTGACGACCATGGTCTTGCCGGCGCCGGTCTCGCCGGTGACCGCGGTGAACCCCGGGTCGAGATCCAAGGTGGCGTCCTCGATCACGCCCAGGCCGGTGATGCGGATCTCAGAGAGCACTTCCAGCATCTCCTCTATTGCGTTCGGCAGCGCCCCGCCAGCCCATTACCGGCAGGTCGAACTTGGCCACCAGCCGGTCGGTGAACGGCGCCTCGTGCGCCCTCGCCAACCGCACCGGCGTCGTACCGCGCCGTACTTCGATGCGGGCGCCCGGCGGCACCTCGAACGTGCGGCGGCCGTCGCACCACAGCACCCCACGTCCGTGTGATGCCGCCACCAGCTCGATCGACAGGTGCGTCGTCGGAGTCACCACGATCGGCCGGGAGAACAGCGCATGCGCGCTCAACGGCACCAGCAGGATCGCCTCCACGTCCGGCCAGATGATCGGGCCACCGGCCGAGAAGGCATAGGCGGTCGAGCCGGTCGGGGTCGAGACCACCACCCCGTCGCAGCCCCAGCGAGACAGCGGCCGACCCTCCACCGCGACCATCACCTCGAGCATCCGCTCGCGGGCCGCCTTCTCCACGCTGGCCTCGTTCAGCGCCCAGTTCTCGGTCAGCAACCGCCCGTCGTCCCAGACCTCGACGTCGAGCGTCATCCTCTCCTCGACCGTGTAGCTGCGACCGACCACGACGTCGACGATCCGCTCCAGGTCGTCCCGCTCGGCCTCGGCCAGGAACCCGACGTGCCCGAGGTTCACGCCCAGGACCGGCGTACCGTGCGGGCGGGCCAACTCGGCGCCGCGCAGGATCGAGCCGTCGCCGCCGAGCACAATGATCAGCTCGACATCGAGCGCGGCCTTGTCCGCGTCGTCGGCGATCTCGGCCGGCTCCAGCCCCAGCGCCGCTGCCTCCTCGCCGATCAGCCGGACCAGCAGACCCGCCCCGGTCAGCAGCCGGTGCGCCTCGCGGGCCACCTCCACCGCCTGCTCGCGGCCGGTGTGCGTCACCAGCAGTACACGCCGCGGTTCGGACGGCGACTCAACCACTGCTACCTGCCTTCAGTCGACTCGTCATTGCGGACCGCTCTCGATGGCGGTCCGGAGCATCGTCTCATCGAGCGCCGACGAAGACTTGCGTATCCACAGGAAGTACTCGACATTTCCGGCTGGCCCGGGCAGCGGGCTCGCCGCCATCCCCTCGATACCCCAGCCCAGCTCGGCCACCTTCCGGGCCACCCCACGGACCGCGTCGGCGCGCAACTCGGGGTCCCGAACCACGCCGCCCTTGCCGAGTCGCTCCTTGCCGACCTCGAACTGCGGTTTGACCATCAGCACCAGGTCGCCGTCGTCGCGGACCAGGCCGATCAGCGCCGGCAACACGAGGGTGAGCGAAATGAACGACAGATCGCTGACCACCAGATCGACCGGGTCACCGATCGCTTCGAGAGTCAGCGTCCGCACGTTGGTCCGGTCCATCACTGTGATCCGGTCGTCCGTCTGCAGCGCCCAGACCAGTTGCCCGTACCCGACGTCGACAGCGATCACGCTCGCCGCGTCGTTCCTGAGCAGTACGTCGGTGAACCCGCCGGTGGAAGCCCCTGCGTCGAGACATCTGCGGCCCTTGACCGTTACCCCGCTGAATGCCTCCAGCGCACCGACGAGCTTGTACGCACCGCGGGAGGCATAGCCTGGGTCATCGGTCTCGGATGTGTTCACCACGATCGGCGCATCCGCCCCGACGCCGGTAGCAGGCTTCATCGCGACTGCACCCGACACCTTCACCTTGCCGGCCGCAACCAGCTCACTCGCATGCTCCCGCGACCGAGCCAGGCCACGGCGCACCAGTTCGGCGTCGAGCCGGGATCGTCGTACCGCCTTTGCCACCGGGCTAACTCAGGCGCCGTGCTCGGCGTCGGCTTCCACCAGGGCGGTCTGGAGTCGCTCGTGCACGTCTGCGTAGACCTCGGCGTGCTCGGCCACCGGCCGCTCGCGGAGGTCATCCAGCCTGGCCATCGTCTCTTCGACCAACGGATGCCTGCCCTCGTCCTGGTACGACGGCTCAGCTTCC
>JAWWPC010000189.1:0-25240 GCA_033851055.1 Kribbellaceae bacterium
CAGGCAGCGCCCGACGCCCCGGGCGGTGCCTGCTGTCGTCGAAGTGGTCCGGCCGTAGCTACAGCTCGTATTCCCAGCCGGGCTGCCACTCGAACGGCGCGTCCACCAGATCTTCCAATGGAGTACCACCGTCCAGTAGGTGCTTGAGCGCCCACCGGTTTGCCGAGTGCGCGACCACCAGCACATTGCGCCCGTCGTACTGGCTTCGCACCTCTGCCAGAAACTCGCGGGTCTGCTCGAGCACGTCGTTGTAGCTCTGGCCGCCGGGGAACGGGCGGTCGATGTACTGCCTGCGCAAGCCAAGCGAGTCGGCCGGGGCGCCGTTGAGCTCGCCGTAGTGGCACTCGCGCAGCCTTTGGTCTGCGAACCGCGGGATATCCCTGCCTGCGAAGGCGATCTCGACGGTCTCGACCGCCCGGCGCAGATCGGAGCTGAAGATCACGTCAACGTCGCTGCGCCGCTCGCCCAGTTCCAGCGCAAGCCGCCGACCCTGCTCGGACAGCTCGCCCGGCAACCAGCCCGTGGCGACGCCACGCTCGTTGTCGACAGTGATCGAGTGGGTCTCGTAGATGAGCTGAACAGTCACCCGCGCCTCTGATCGTCGGTCCGTAGTTACCCGGCGTGTCGCGGTTCATCGGTCCGTTGTGCCCGGTCGATCAGGCATGCCGATCATCGGGGTACTCGAGGCCGGTCCCGAAGCCCGCTCGTGCGATCACCGTACGAGGTGATGAGGGACCGCTGAATGCCGACACGCCGGGCAACAAGGGACCGACGATCAGAGGAGCCCGGCCTGCCCGACGTAGCTCACAGCGAATCTTCTTTGCCTTCATTACCGGCGGGTATATACTCCATGTTACTCGTGAGTAAAGAGTCACGGTAAGTGAAGAGGTAGGGAATCGCGTGAGCCACTACAAGTCGAATCTGCGGGACATCGAGTTCAACTTGCTCGAGGTCCTGGGCCGTGGCGACGTGCTGGGCCACGGCCCGTACGCCGACATGGATACCGACACTGCGCGTGAGGTGCTGTCCGAGATCGACCGGCTGGCCAAGAACGAACTGGCCGAGTCCTTCGCCGATGCGGACCGCAACCCGCCGGTCTACGACCCGGGGACGCACGAGGTCCGGTTGCCCGAGGCGTTCAAGAAGAGCTACCACGCCTACATGGACGCCGAGTGGTACAAGCTCGAGCTGCCGCCGGAGTTGGGCGGCCAGCCGACCCCGCCATCACTTCGCTGGGCCGCTGCCGAGATGGTGCTGGGCTCCAATCCGGCTGTGCACGTCTACGCCGCCGGGCCTAACTTCGCGCACGTGCTCTGGCGCAACGGCACCGAGCGGGACAAGCTGATCGCGAGGCACATGATCGACCGCGGCTGGGGCGCCACCATGGTGCTGACCGAGCCGGACGCCGGCTCCGACGTCGGCGCGGGCCGGACCAAGGCCGTCCTGCAGGAGGATGGCAGCTGGCACATCGAGGGCGTCAAGCGGTTCATCACGTCCGGCGAGCACGACCTGACCGAGAACATCGTGCACCTGGTGCTGGCCCGGCCGCAGGGCATCGAGGGCGCCGGCGGTCCCGGCACCAAGGGCCTCAGCCTCTTCATCGTCCCGAAGTACGACTTCGATCTGGAGACCGGCGAGCTGACGGGTGAGCGCAACGGCGCCTTCGCCACGAACGTCGAGAAGAAAATGGGCATCAAGGTCTCCACCACCTGCGAGATCACCTTCGGCGAGAACACCCCGGCCAAGGGCTACCTGCTCGGCGAGGTGCACAACGGCATCGCGCAGATGTTCCAAGTGATCGAGTACGCCCGGATGATGGTGGGTACCAAGGCCATCGCCACCCTGTCGACCGGCTACTTGAACGCGCTGGAATATGCGAAGGAACGGGTCCAGGGCGCCGACCTGACGCAGCCGGCCAAGGACGCACCGCGCGTCACCATCACCCACCACCCGGACGTACGCCGCTCGCTGCTGACCCAGAAGTCGTACGCCGAAGCGCTGCGGGCCCTGGTGCTCTTCACCGCGACGTACCAGGACCGCGCCGAGCAGGCCCGGTACGCCGGCGGCCACGACGAGGAGGCGGAGCGGGTGAACGATCTGCTGCTGCCGTTGGTCAAGGGCTATGGCTCGGAGAAGTCGTGGACCCTGCTCGGGACGGAGTCGCTGCAGACCTTCGGCGGTTCGGGCTTCCTGCAGGACTACCCGATCGAGCAGTACGTCCGGGACGCCAAGATCGACACCCTGTACGAGGGCACCACCGCGATCCAGGGCCAGGACCTGTTCTTCCGTAAGATCATCAAGGACCAGGGCCGGGCGCTCGGCCACCTTGCCGAGCAGATCCAGGAGTTCGTCGCTTCCGAGGCCGGCAACGGCCGCCTGAAGGAGGAGCGCGCGCTGCTCGCCAAGGGACTGGAGGACACCCAGAAGATCCTCGGCGTGATGGGTCAGGCGCTGATGTCGAGCAACCCGCAAGCCGAGAACGGGGACCCGCGCAACATCTACAAGGTCGGCTTGAACACGTCCCGACTGCTCTATGTACTCGGCGACGTGGTCTGCTCGTGGCTGATGCTCCGGCAGGCCGAGGTGGCACTGAGCCGGCTCGGCGAGGAACTCTCGCCCGCGGACCAGGACTTCTACACCGGCAAGCTCGCGGCCGCGCAATGGTTCGTCCGTTCGACGATGCCGACTGTGCGAGCCGAGCGGATCAAGGCCGAATTGACCGACCTCGACGTGATGGATCTGCCCGAGTCCGCGTTCTGAGGCACAAATCCTTCTGAGGGCACAGTTCCCTCTGAGGCACAGTTTCGCTGCGCCCCTGGCCCGGTCTCCCCTGTTCGAGCCAGGGTCGCAGTGCGTCCGGACATCCCTGAGCGATGGTCAGGGCCCATCTGGGGGTTCTGCCTGATCCGGCGCCGGCACCTCCCGTCCTACTGTCGGGCGACAACATCACGCGGGGTGGGACAGGAAGAGGCGGATCGCAATGGCTGACGCCCGACAGGTGGGTGCGCTGCTAGTGGTGACCGGAGCGGCACTGGCCATCTGGTCCTTCGGGGACAGGGAAGCGAACACCGAGCATGAGGTGACCAGCAAGATCTCGGTCGTCGATCTCGACTCGCCGAATGCCGACGTCACTATCCAAGTGGCCGACGTCGACAAGACCACTATCAAGGCGAAACAGACGTACTGGATGGTGAAGCATGGTGACGCCTACTCGGTCGAGGGCGGCACCCTGCGGATCAACGGCAACTGCGGCTGGAAGTGCCAGGCCGACTTCGTCGTCACGGTTCCGCGCGGCACCACGGTCACCGGCGACAACGGGACCGGCGATCTGTCCCTGACCGGCGTCAGCGGTGTCGACGCCCGATCCCGGTCTGGCGACGTCCAACTGCGCGACGTCAGCGGCGACGTGAAGCTCGACGTCACTTCAGGTGATGTGTCGCTCGACAGGGTGGCCGGCAAGCTCGACATCAGGGCCACTTCAGGCGACATCTCCGCCACGCACCTCAGCGGTGGTGCGGTGAACGTCAAGACGACCTCCGGTGATCTCCAGGTCGAACTCGACCAGGCCAACGACGTGACCGCCGAGGGCACCAGCAGCGAGATCCGGATCGTGGCCCCGGCCGGCAGCTACCGGATCCACACCGACACCAGCAGCGGCGACGTCAACAACGGGCTCACCAACGATCCGAGCGGCAGGAACAAGATCGACGCCAGCACCTCCAGCGGCGACATCGCACTGGCCGCCGGTAGCTGACGGATCAGCCCGACCGAGTGAGTCGAGTCACCGACACGCGCCGTGGATGGCCCTTTGCCTAGGTGTGGCGTAGTTTCTGGGTGTTCGGATGACTTGTCTAGGAGGCTCGGCGTGAGCATCGGTGTTGGGATCTTCCTGATGGTGGTCGGCGCCATCCTGGCGTTCGCCGTTCGCGACAGCTGGAGTGCCGTCGACCTGACCGTCGTCGGATACATCCTGATCTTCGCGGGCATCCTGGGGATCGCGCTGTCCTTCTACATCACCAACCGGCGCCAGCGCGTCCCGAACGATGCCCTCGACCCCGCGGTCGAGGAGGAGTACCGGGTGGTCGAGGAGCACAACCGGGAGATCAAGGAGTAGCACCGGAGAGCACCAGCTCCAGCCGCTCCGCGCCGCCCGCACTCACCCGGACCGGCACACCCCAGTCCTGCCGGTGCATGTGGCAAGCAGGGAACTCGACCGCTGCCGAATCGTCGCAGGACGCAGCCTGTACGGCGACGTGCAGCACGCCGTCGCCGACCCGTTCGTCGATCACCAGCCTCCTGGTCAGGTCGGTCGAATCGCCGGCGCCTTCGCGCAGCAAGGCCTCCGGGGTTGCCGACACCAGCAGCCGGGTGGAAGGCCCGTACCGGTCGTCGAGCTTCTGCCCCGGCGGCGGCGTGAACACGATATCGAGGGTGACCTCACCCACCGCGAGTTCAGTCGGCGGCCGCTGGGTCCTGGTGCTGAACTCGTCTGCCTTGGCCGACGCGCCGAGTGGGATCCGGATCAACCGGTGCGCCGCCGACTCGACCACCAGCAAGTCGTTGCCTGAGACAACAGCTCCGCTTGGCTCGGCCAGTCCCGTCGCCATCGTCTCGACGTTCCCCGCGGCCGGGTCATACCGGCGTACGGCGCCGTTGTAGGTGTCGGCGATTGCGATGGAACCATCAGGCAGCACGGTCACGCCGAGCGGGTGCTGGAGGAGCGCCTCCTCGGCCTTGCCGTCGCGGAGGCCGAAGTCGAACAGGCCGGTACCGATGGCGGTGTGCACCTCGGTGTCGATCCAGCGCAGCGCCGAGATCTCCGAGTCAGCCAGCCAAAGCTTGACGCCGTCCACCGCGAAGCCAGAGGTCTGGGCGAACCACGCCTGCTCCTTGGCGCCGTCACGCAGGCCCTCGTTCGTCGTACCGGCGGCGACCTCGGTGGTCCCGGTGAGCGGGTCGAACGTCCAGAGTTGGTGGACACCGGCCATCGCGATCCAGATGCGGTCCTGCCACCAGGCCACGTCCCACGGGGAGCTCAGGACGTCGGTGCCGTCCCCGTCCATCCATTGCTTGCCGGTGCCAACGAGTGCCCGAACCTCGCCGGTCTCGAGAGTGACTCCGCGGAGAGCATGGTTGACCGTGTCCGCAACCACCACGTCGTAGCCGACCTGCTCGGCCAGTTCGGGTGGCAACAGGGTCAGGCCGTTGGGCTCCGAGAAGGTGGCCTGGTCCGCCGGGCCGTCGGTGAAACCGCGCTGCTTGGTGCCGATCCTTCTGACGACAGTGGTCGCGTCTTCCGCTAGCTCGACAATGCTGTGGTTGCCTGCGTCTGCGACCAGGAAGCCCTGCGGCAGCGCGATCACCTTGGCGGGGAAGCGCAAGTCCGTCGACTCCGGCTCCGGCGCCACGTACGGCGACCGGCCGCGGGTGAGCGTCCCTGCGGCCTCGTGCTGCGCGATCAGCTCGGCCAGCTGGGCATCGAGAGCGTGCGCGTGGCCCTCACCGGAGTACTGGGCAACGATGTAACCGTTGGGGTCCACCAGGACCAGCGTCGGCCAGGCTCGGGCCGTGTAGTTCTGCCATGTGATCAGGTCGGGGTCGTCGAGCACCGGGTGAGCCACCTCGTACCGCGCGACCGCGGCCCTCACAGCCTGCTCCTCGCCCTCGTGCGCGAACTTCGGCGAATGCACCCCGACGATCACCAGCGCATCGCCGTACTTCTCCTCCAGCGGCCGGAGCTCGTCCAGCACATGCAAACAGTTGATGCAGCAGAAGGCCCAAAAATCCAACAGCAAGAAACGGCCGCGGAAGTCAGCCAGCGACAGCTCCTGACCACCGGTGTTCAGCCAACCACGACCCTTGAGCTCAGGCGCACGAACATGCATGCCCCCATTCTCCTGTCTGCCCCAAGGAGTCTGCGCCCTGTCCATCCGCTGAACCCGAACGGCCCTTATCTGACACCGGACCGGAAGCCGGGGACCGGGAGAGAGCTCGAATTGCCTAGCTCGGAATCGATATATAGATCGGAGCCGACCTAACGAAACCCACGCTTCCGTCGGGGCTTCGCGATCGGGTTCGCTCCCTCAGCGGGGCAGGATGAGGGTGTCGGTGAGGAGTTTGGCGGTTTTGCGGAGGGTGGGTGCGGAGGAGCTGAGCTCAGTGGCTAGGCCGCTTGGCGTCAGGTACTCACCTGGGCCGACCAGGCGGTGGCGGTGAGCCAGCAGCCAGACGATTGCCCGGGGCCACGTCGACAGGCGGGCCTTGGCGAGCAGCTCGGGCGCCTCACGAACCAGCCGGTCGGCTATCTCGAAGGCCTCCCCCGCGTACGCCGTGCCGAGGGTTTCGCCGGCCAGCAGCCAGGCATGCGGGGCCAGCACGGAGACTGTTGCCGCGGCGGACTTGTCCAGGCCACGCAGGTCCGGATGTGGTGGGGTCCCGAGACCGGACAGGGTCCGATAGGCGATCTCGAGGTCGTCGGTGGTCTCATCGAGCAGGACCCGCTCACCGGATCGCGAGCCGACCGGATCCGTCAGAGCTGACGCTTGCAGCGCCGGGGTCCAGACGTCCACAGCGTCGACTGCTTCGTCGATCGTGTGCAGGTCGAGCTTGGTGCGCTTGCCGGCGAAGGTGAGCCAGGCCTTGACCACCGGCGGTACCGCATCGAAATAGGTGCTGTCTGCAAGCACTTTGCTCGGCAGCCAGTAGGACAGGAACAGCTCGACCAGGACTGCGCTGACCCGCAGCGGGCCGCCGACCGTGCGGTCCAGCGCATGGTCGATCCATAGCCTGGCGATGTCGGCGGCATCGTCCGGAAGATCCTCGGCATACGGACTGGCAAGGAACTCGTCGACCAGTCGATCCCGTTGCCTGGCAGAGAATTGGGGCCGGACCGGCGGCCGGACCGGGCGTTCCGGCAACTGGGTAAGACGGTTCACCAGCAAGCCGGAGAAGAACTCGAAGTCCTCGGTGACCGGCGGGTCCTCGTGGTAGCTGGTGGCGCCCAGCGCCTGCAGGATGATGCCTGCGGCAACCGCCGGGCGGACCCGGCGGACGGTCACCCGGCCGCCCCGCTCATAGGCCTCGACCACTCGGTCGATCGGTGGGCCGACGAAGACGTCCTTGGCGATGGCGCCCAGGTTGTTGTCGACAAAGACGACCAGAGTATGGGGGTGCTGTTCGTCGTCGTAGTCGAGCACCACGCTCAGTCCGTCGCCGGTGACGTCCTCGGACACGACCGCACTGGTCAGCCGGAAGCCGGCGATCCGGCCGACCCAGTCCGGTATGTCGAGCTCGGCGCGGCCGCGGGACAGTTGCGCGCGCTGCAACGGCAGCCGCCCGGCCTGTCCGACCGTGCGGGCCAGACTGGTCAGCAGCACGTACGAGTCGGGGTCGCGACGTTCGCCGAGGACCCGGGCGGCGTCGGCCCAGAAGTACCGCTCGACCTCGCCGATCTCGTCCGGCTCACCGGCCGGCCAGAGCTGGTCCGCGAGCAGCACCGCCGAGCGTGCGACCGAGGCCTCGGCGATCACCGGGTGCATTACTGGCGGCGCGGCGGCCAGGTCGAGCAGCAGAGTCTCCTGCAGGGTGTCCAGGACAGCAGCGCTCGGCGTGGCATCCGTGCCAGTGCGCGGGACACCTGCCGGGGGCTGTTCTGGGGTCGGGCCGGAACTCGAGCCGATCAGCCGCAAATGGCTGCCTCTGCTTTTGTTCCCGCCACGTGACTTGGTCACTCTCGCGAGGGTACCGCTGATCTGCACTGTCGCGCAGGCGCTGCGCGCGTCCTGTGGATGGACGCTGGCCGACACGCCGGAGGAGATCCCCGGGCTGTGACACGACCAGCGGCCCCCACTCCCGGTGCGTCATACCGGGGTGAGGGCCGCGATGGTAATCAGCCCTTCAGGGCGCCTGCCATCAGGCCGCCGATGAACCAGCGGCCCAGCAGGATGTAGACCAGCAGGGTCGGGACCGACGTGATCAATGCGCCGGCCATGCTGGCCGCGTAGTCGACCTTCTGGCCGCCCGCCAGCGCCGCCAGCCCCAGTGTCACCGGGCCGTTGTTCTGCTGGGTGAGGAACAACGCGAACAGGAAGTCGTTCCAGACCGAGGTGAACTGCCAGATCAGCGTCACCACGAACCCGGAGATGGAGATCGGCAGGATGATCCGGGCGTATGTCTGGACCAGGCCCGCGCCGTCCACCCGGGCCGACTCGATGATCTCGTTCGGCACCACTGTGGCGTAGTAGTTCCGGAAGATCAGCGTGCAGATCGGCAACCCGTAGATGATGTGCGCGATCATCAGCGTCGGCACTCCCGCGGTGACGTTGAAGTCCTGGAACGTCTGCCGCAGCGGCAGCATCACCGCTTGGTACGGGATGAACATCCCGAACAGGATGAACGCGAACACCAAGTTCGCGCCGGGAAACCGCCACCGAGCGAGCACGAAGCCGTTCGCCGAGCCTACCAGCGACGAGATGATCGCGGCCGGCACCGCGAGCGACACGGAGCGGACCAGGTAGGGCTGCAGCACGTCGAAGGCCTTGCGCCACGGATCCAGCGTCCAGGTCTGCGGCAGCGACCACTGGGCGGCAGCCGTCGTGTCGGCCGAGGTCTTGAAGCTGGTGATCACTACGACATACACCGGGGTCAGGACGAACAACAGGAACAGAAGCAGCAGGACATAACGAACCGTCCGGCTGAGCCTGGTCGACCCGTCGCTGATGGTGCTGCGCTGGGGCTTCCGCCGGATCGCCTCCGACGCCGGCGCCTGGGATGCCGGAGCCTGTGCCGTGGCCGTCACTCTTCGCTCTCCTGCCGGACGGTGTACGCGACGTACGGGATGACGAGCACCGCGACGACGACGAGCAGCACGATCGAGATCGCCGCCGCCTTGGCCATGTCACTGCGCAACAAGGTGTTCCACATGTAGATGGACGGCACCTCGGTACGGAACTGGTTCGGCCCGGTGATGGCGTAGATGAGGTCGAACAGCTTCAGCGACATGTGCCCCAAGATGATCAGGGCGGACAGCGCGATGGGGGACAACTGCGGGAACAACACGTACCTGTACAGCTTGAACTCGCTGGCACCGTCCATGCGGGCGGCCTCGCGCAGCTCCGGCGGGATGCCGCGGAAGCCGGCCAGGAACAGCGCCATGATGTAGCCCGACAGCTGCCAGACCGCGGGCAGAGCGATGGACGCCATCGTCGTCCACCGACTTCCCCCGGTCCACCAAGGGTTCTGCAGGAAGTCCAGATGGATGATCCCGAACAACCGGTTCAGACCGCGCGCCTCGTCACCCTGCGACGGGTTGAGCAGCCAGCCCCAGACGACGCCCGAGGCAATCATCGAGATCGCCATCGGGAACAGGAAGACCGATCGGAAGACGCCCTCGCCGCTGACGCCCTTCTCCAGCAGCAATGCCCAGAGCACGCCGAAGATCAGCGTGCCCACGATGAAAGCCACCGTGAGCACGCCGAGATTCTTCAGCGAGTTGTTGAACCGGTCCTCACCGAACAGGTGAGTGTAGTTGTCCAACCCGACGTAGTTCGCCGAGCCTTTGCGGGCCGTGTGCCGGTCCGTCAACGAGGTGTTGAAGGACCAGCCGATCAACCCATAGACGAAATACCCGAGCAGCAACACCGTGGGCAACAGCACGAGGGCGCCCGGACCCCAGGTGCGGATCCTTCCGTGCATGCTCAGGACTCCTGATCTGTGTCAGTCAGCGATGGCACAGCGGATCAGGATGGCTTGACTGCGGCGACGAGCGCCTTCTGCAGTGCCGCCACGTCCATCCCGCTGCTGAACTGGCCCATGGCGGACAGGATGCTGTCGTTCTGGCCGAGGGTGCAGGCAGCACCGTGGGCACAGGACGGCACGACCGTCTTGCTCTTCCAGTCCGCCATTGCGGCCTGCTGGTACTTCGGGTAGTCCGCCGGCACGGCGTCCACCCGAGCCGGGATCGAACCCTTCTTGGTGTTGAACGCCTTCTGGCCGTCGGCGCTGCCGACGACGTCCAGCCAGCACTTCGCACCCTCGGGGTCGGCACCGCTGGTTGGCAGGGTGAACGAGTCCGCCAGGTACTGGAAGTCGCCGTCGGTGCCCGGCGATGGCCAGTAGGTGTACGCCGTGTCCGGGATCTTGTCGGACAGTTGCTGTGCCGCGACCCAGTCGCCCATCAGGGTGTAACCCGCCTGGCCCTTGTTGACGTAGCCGAGGGCGTCCGGCCAGTCGATGGCCTCACGGTCGGTGTTGCTGAAGCTCAGGAGCTTCTTGAACTTCTCCAGCGCGGCGGTGACGTCGGCACCGCTGAAGTCCGTCTTGCCATTCCACAGGCCGGTGAACTTGTCCGGGCCGAGTTCGGCCAGCAGAACTGCCTCCATCACCATTTCCTCGGCGAAGCCCTTCGATGTCGCCAGCGGGTACTTGACCCCGGCGGCCTTCAGCTTGTCCATGTCGGCGATCCAGGCATCGACCGAGGCCGGCGCCTTGGTGGCGTCGATGTTGGCCTTCTTCAGCACGGTCGGGTTCGCCCAGACCACGTTCGCCCGGTGGACGTTCGCCGGCACCGAGTAGATCTTGCCGTCGACAGTCAGGTTGTCCAACAGGCTCTGCGGGAACGCCTTGTCGAGGCCGAACTGCTTGTACAGGGGACTGAGGTCGTCGACCTGGCCGTTCTTGATGTAGTCACCCAACTCGGCGCCTGCGTGCGCCTGGAAGGTGCTCGGCGGCTTGCCGGCCGCCAGGTCGTTCGCCAGCACCTGCTTGGCGTTCGACCCGGCGCCTCCGGCCACGGCCGAGTTCACGAAGTTGTAGTCCTTGCACTTGGTCTTGAACACCGAGACAAGCCCGTCCAGCCCGGCCTTCTCGCCACCGTCGGCCCACCAGGTGAAGACGGTGACGTCCTTGCTGGCAGTAGCGCCGCTCTTGTTGTCGTTGCTGTTACCGCATGCACTGACCGCGAGAAGACCCACGGCCCCCATCACCGCGAAGGTCTTGCTCCAACCACCACGCATTTTTCACTCTCCGATCAGTTCGTGGAGCTGTGACAACGAATGCCCCCTTTGACGGCCCAACTCTGAGCGCGCCGCCGGTCAGGTGTCAACGCTCCGCGCACGCGCGTTGCCCAGACGTGACCCCCGCTGCACAATCAGCGTGAGAGCGAGATCACGGGCGTAGCAGTGTCTTGACGGCGCGGCGCTCGTGCATCGATTTGTAGCCCTCGGCCACATCCGTGAGCGGAAGTTCCTGGTCGAACACCAGGCCGGGGTTGATCGCGCCGGACAGCACATCCGCCATCAACCCCGGCAGGTACGCGCGCACCGGAGCTACACCGCCCGCCAGGCCGACGTTGCGGCTGAACATGGTCCGGATCGGCACCTGCACCCCATGCGGTACGCCGACGAACCCGACCATCGCGCCGGGACGAGCCACCGCGAAGGCGGTCTCGATCGCTTGGCCCGTACCTACGCACTCCAGTACTGCGTCCGCGCCGACACCACTGGTGAGTTCCAGTACGGCTGCCCTGGCCTCGTCGCCGCGCTCGGCGAACACGTGGGTGGCACCGAACTCGCGGGCGATCTTCTGCCGCGACTCGTGCCGGGACATCGCGACCACCCGCTCGGCGCCCAGCCGGGCCGCAGCCAGTACGCCGCAGAGGCCGACCGCCCCGTCACCGACCACCACAACCGTGTCGCCCGGCTTCACCCGCGCGCAGCGCGCAGCATGCCAGCCGGTACCCATCACGTCGGAGAGCGTGAGCAGGGACGGCACCAGCGAGTCCTCCGGAACCTCAGAGGTCGCGACCAACGTGCCGTCGGCGTGCGGGACCTTGGCGTACTCGCCCTGACCGCCGTCGGCATCCGGCCCGGAGATGAAGGCGCCCTGCTGGCAGACGGACTGCAGACCGGCGAGACAGTTCGGGCAGGTCCCGTCGCTGGCCACGAACGGCGTCACCACGAAGTCGCCCGGCTTCACCGTCCGGACCTCCGCGCCGACCTCCTGGACGATGCCGACGTACTCGTGGCCGATCCGCTTGCCCGGCGTGATCGGGTTCTCGCCGCGATAGGACCAGAGGTCGGACCCGCAGATGCAGCCGGCAACGATCTTCACGACGGCATCGGTCGGCTTTCTGATGACGGGATCCGGCACTTCGCTCAACCGGACGTCGAACGGGGCATGAATGGTGGTGGCACGCATGGCGTGCACTCTAGTGCCCAGGGCACCGGCGCAGGACACAATTCAGAGAGTGGTGTAGCGGCCTCGGCGGTGGACCACTGCGGGGATCTCGTCGGGGGTGAGCTCGACATGGACGATCTCCAGTTGGACCTGCAGGGCCCAGCCGACCTCTGGCGGATCCTCGTCCACCAGCCGGCAGCCGGCCCAGCTGCTGACGCCGACCGGGGCCGGGCCCCACTCGGTGTCGGTCCACTCGATCATCCGGAACGGGCCGCCCGGCGCCGGCGCGACGTACCCGAAGGCATCCGCGAGCTGCTGGTGCGGTCCGCCAAGCAGGCTGACCACGGCTGTCCTTGCCTTTCGCAACGTTTCCCAAAGGTCCGAGTCCGGGTCGATCAGGCCGATCACGTAGCCGGGATCACCGTCCGCCACCAGCATCGAGGAGACCGTCAGCCCGGCGCGCTCGCCGGCGTACGAGGTGGTCCAGAGGCTCACCGGGGACGGTAACCGGCCGCGGAACCGGCGGACCGGGCTGCGGTCAGACTCGGCCGGCAGGAACGGATGGTCGCCGTGGATCGTCATGTCCCGAACGCTACGCCGACCGCCACTCCCCCGGACCGCGACCGCTCGAGCGGGACGGACACAGGGCCGCTAACGAGGACGGGATTGGAGAATTCGGCGACTATTCGTAGACCTGACTCCGATCTGTAGATTCTCAGACGTGCCGACGGGACTGGATCACCCGGAACCTGCTCGCGACGTAGGCACCGTCGGTGTATGTCGCGTTGGCGGCCGGATTCGCGCCGGTGCCGTGGAAGTCGCTGAACGCGGCCGACTGGTTCACGAAGACCTGGCCGGTGAGGTTCTCCGACAGCGCCACCCCGACGTCGAGGGCCGCGTCCCGGACCTGGTCCAGCACCGACTCGTCGGTCGAGTAGACCCCGGCGGTCATCGCGCCGCCCTCGCTGACGGTCTTGCGGAACAGCTCGACCGACTCCGACGTACCGGCGGTCCTGACCAGGAACGAGACCGGGCCGAAGCACTCCCGGCCGTAGACCTCCTCGTCCTTCGCATCGATCGCGACCAGCAGCGGGGTGCGGACCACCGCATCCTGGTACGCCGGGTGCTGGATCGCGCGGGACTCGAGCACGACGTCGCCGTACTCGGGAGCCAACTCGAGTCGGGTGATCACGTCCTGGTTGACGATGCCGCCGAGCAGTTCGACCGCCCGGGCGTCATCGCCAAGCAGCCTGCTGACCGCACCGGCGAGCCCGGCACCGACCTCGTCGAAGGTCTTGTGGCCCTCGTCCGTCTCGATCCCGTCTGCCGGGATGAACAGGTTCTGGGTCGTCGTGCACATCTGGCCGGAGTACAGCGACAGCGTGAAGGCGAGATTGCCGCAGAGCGCCTTGAACGAATCGGTCGAGTCGATCAGCACCGCGTTGACGCCGGCCTTCTCGGTGAAGACCTGTGCCTGGGTCGCGTTCTGCTCCAGCCATTCGCCGAACTCGTTGCCGCCGGTGAAGTCGATCAGCTTCACCTCGGGGCGCTGCGCCAGCGGCTTGGCCAGTCCGTCGCCGGGGCGCTCGGCGGCCAGCGTGACGAGATTCGGGTCGAAGCCGGCCTCGGACAGCACCTCACGGCAGACCTCGACGGTGATCGCCAACGGCAACACGGCGAGCGGGTGCGGCTTGACCACCACGGCGTTGCCGGTGACCAGCGAGGCGAACAGGCCGGGCCAGGAATTCCAGGTCGGGAAGGTGTTGCAGCCGATCACCAGCGCCACGCCGCGGCCGACGACGGTGAAGTCCTTTTCCAGCCGGATCGGGTCGCCCTTGGCCGGCTTCTCCCAGACCGCCGAGGCCGGGTAGCGGCTCATCTCCTCGTACGCGTAGGCGATCGCCTCGAGCGCTCGGTCCAGAGCGTGCGCGCCGCCTGCCTGGAACGCCATCACGAAGGCCTGGCCGGTGGTGTGCTGCACCGCATTCGCCAGTTCGAAGACGCGATTGTGCAGCCGGTCGAGAATCTCCAGCCCGATCCCGACGCGGCCGTCGACTCCGCCCCGCCGCCAGTCAGCCAGGCCCTTATGGGCAGCTGCCAGCAACTCATCCAGGCCGTCCTCGGTGGTCCGCGGGTACTGGACGTCCAACTGGATGCCGTACGGGGACACCTCGGTGCTGACCGTGCCGATGGACCCGGGCGTCTGGAGCCCGTACGTCGTACCGCGGTGGGCCTCGAAGGCGGCCTTGCCGTCCTCGGCGGCGGTCTCGCCGTACACGCGCGGACTCGGCGACTCGGGGAAGGCCGAGTAGTAGCCACGGCTACGGATCGCTGCGAGCGCTCCGACGAGGCGTTCGTGGTGGGTGGCCAGCCAACTGGTGGCAGCCGCGGTCGGTGCGGAGGTCATGTGCGCTCCAGTTTTCGAGGTGACTACTCAACAGCCTAAGGACGTAGCTGCGATGTTACAGTCATTGTCCGGATTGCGAATAGAGTGTCACACCTAGGGTGGATCTCATGACGGACGAGTTGGCGGCGAGCGTTGCCGCCGCGATGTGGGCCGAGGACACGGCCAGCGCGGGCCTCGGGATGCGGTTGCTCCGGGTCGGCACCGGGACGGCGGTGCTGGAGATGCCGATCCGCGAGGACATGGTGAACGGCCACGGCATGGCTCACGGCGGCTTCGTCTTCAGCCTGGCCGACTCCGCCTTCGCGTTTGCCTGCAACTCGCGCAACCAGGTCACTGTCGCGCAGGCGTGCGACATCGTCTTCATCGCCCCCGCCCGGCGCGGCGATCTGCTCGTCGCCGAGGCGTGTGAGCGGGCGTCGTACGGGCGCAACGGCATCTACGACGTGACGGTGAAGCGAGGTGCCGACCTGATCGCCGAGTTCCGCGGCCGCAGCCGCACGTTGACCGGCACCATCGTCACCCACTGACTCCCATCATCGGTCCGTTGTTACCCGGCGTGTCGGCGTTCATCGGGCCCTTCGGACGAAGCAGGACAGCTGGAGGTAGCGATGACCGACCGGTTCTTGGGTGCGGCGTGTCCGCCGGGTCTGCTGGACGCGGGCGAGCGGCTGTCGGTCGACGAGCTCCGCGCGCGGCAACTGGAGAACCTGCAGTCGACCGTGCGCACGGCGTACGAGAATGTGCCCCACTATCGCGCGGCGCTGGATGCGGCGGGATTCGTGCCGAGCGACCTGCGGCAGCTGTCGGACCTGAGCCGGTTGCCGTTCACAACCAAGCAGGACCTACGGGACAACTACCCCTTCGGCATGTTCGCCGTGCCGCGCGAACAGGTTGTCCGTGTGCACGCCTCCTCCGGTACGACGGGCCGCCCGACCGTGGTCGGGTACACCCGCGGCGACATCGACACCTGGGCGGACCTGATGGCCAGGTCGATCCGCGCCGCGGGCGGCCGGGCCGGGGACGTCTGCCACATCGCCTATGGGTACGGCCTGTTCACCGGCGGCCTCGGCGCACACTACGGCGCGGAACGCCTCGGCTGCACCGTCGTGCCGGTGTCGGGTGGGATGACGGAGCGACAGGTCGACCTGATCCGCGACTTCGGCGCGCAGATCGTGATGGTGACACCGTCGTACTTCCTTGCCATCCTCGACGAGATGGTTGCTCGCGGCATCGACCCGCACGACACCTCGCTGCGGATCGGCATCTTCGGTGCCGAACCGTGGTCCGAGCAGATGCGCGACGAGGTCGAGGCGCGCAGCGGGATACATGCCGTCGACATCTACGGGCTGTCCGAGGTGATGGGCCCGGGCGTCGCGCAGGAGTGCATCGAGACCAAAGACGGGCTGCACATCTGGGAGGACCATTTCTATCCCGAGATCATCGACCCGACCAGCGGCGAGGTGCTGCCGGACGGCGAGATCGGCGAACTGGTATTCACCACGCTGACCAAGCAGGCCCTCCCGTTGCTGCGTTATCGCACCCGTGATCTGACCCGGTTGCTGCCGGGGACCGCGCGCCCGGGGATGCGCCGGATGGAGAAGATCACCGGCCGTACCGACGACATGATGATCGTGCGCGGCATGAACGTGTTCCCGACCCAGATCGAGGAGCAGATCCTCACGGTCGAGGGTCTCACTCCGCACTACCTGTGCGTGCTGACCCGGCCGGGCCGGATGGACGAACTCACCGTGCAGGTCGAGGCCGCCCCGGACCTAGCCGATAACCCTGAAGCCGCGGCGGCCGAACTGTCCCGCCGGATCAAGGACCGCGTCGGCATCACCGCCTCCGTCGAGATCCTCCACCCGCACGCACTCGAACGCTCTCTGGGCAAAGCCAAACGCATCTCCGACCGCCGCTGACCCTGCGGCGACGGTGCCGCGCGAACGACTTCGAGGGCGTTGTCCTGCCGGCCAGGAACCGTAGCAGAGCCTGCTGGAACATCCCGTCGAAGATCCCGAACGCCGTTGCCGCGCAGACCGTGATCGGCAGTTCGCTGAGCTCGCCGAAGCTGACCACCCTGGTCTGCCTCGAGGACACGTTGCCAGTGGCAACGGGATTCGCCGCCTGGCTGTACGACGTACGACTGATCCCGATCCGGTGCAGCCCGGGCAAGCCGAGCCTGTCGACGACATGGGCAGCATGAAGGCACCAATCACGTGTAGATCTGGGCGGACCTGCCCCGCTCGAAGGTTGGCAAGGTACTCAGGAACGACGTCAAGGCGCGCCCGCTAAATCAATTGAGCCCGAAGCCTCCGGGACATTAGAGTTCGCTACGAAGCGACGGAAGGGAGGTGAGCGCGATGTCGAGTTACCCCGTCGTGCTGCCTGTCCGTCGTACCCGCGGCTGAGGCAGGTGGCTCCGTTCCACCACAGGAGCTGCAATGACCGTAGGAACGCGTCCGCCGCTGACATCTGACGAGCGGACCCAACTCACCGGCTGGCTGGACCTGCAACGGTCCTTCGTCCGGATGAAGTGCGACGGCCTCAGTGAGGCCGATGCCCACCGCAAGATGCTGTCGACCTCGCCGCTGATGACGATGGCCGGGCTGGTGGCCCACATGCGCTGGGTCGAATACTCATGGTTCCACCTCGCCCTTCTCGGCACCCCCGACACCGGCCAGACGCCATGGACCGAGGGCGGACACCCCGACGCCGAGATGTTCGTGGACGACGTACCGCTCGACCGGTTGCTGTACGAGTACGACGAGGAGTGCGCTCGGTCGAACGAGATCGTCGCGAAGCATTCCTTGGACGATGTGGAGAAGGGGCCCTATGCGGCCAAGGGTGAGGCCGGCTCGGTCCGGTTCATCCTCTGCCACATGATCGAGGAGACGGCGCGCCATGTCGGCCACCTCGATATCATCCGCGAACTGATCGACGGCCACACCAGCTACAACAAGCTTTCCGGCTAGCCCGTGTCAGCCCCGGCCCGACCCCGACCGACGCGTCGGCCCGGGGCTGTCACCACTTGATCTAGGGACATAGTCTGCGCAAAGATAATGAGCGCGCAGACTATTCTTGAGGAGGACGCCATGTGGAGTCACGAGCATGTCGCCGACACGGACGTATCGCCGCAGCAGATCTGGAGCGCCCTGTCCGACATCGACAGCTGGATCGCCTGGGACACCTCGATGGAGGCCATCAGCATCCACGGTCCGTTCGCGGTCGGGACCGAGATCTCAATGACTCCGGCAGGTCAGGACCCGATCCGTTCGACCATCGTGGAGATCGTCGAGAACGAGCGGTACGCCGACCAGACCGAGTTCGGCGGGGTGACGCTGCGCTTCAGCCACACCTTGACCGGGTTCGGCGACGGCGGGACCCGGATCCTCCATCGGCTCGAGATCACCGGGGCAGACGCCGACCAAGTAGGCCCGGAGATCGGGCCGATGATCACCGAGGACTTCCCTGCGGCAATGGACGGCCTGATCGCCTGCGCGAGCAAGCTCGCGTGACCCGCTATCCCGACGGCCCGGCCGACAGCCCCGGCTTCCTGCTCTGGCACGTCACCCTGCGCTGGCAGCGCGCTGTCACCGCAGCACTTGCGCCGCTGGAACTCACGCACGTCCAGTTCGTGCTGCTCGCCTGTACCTGGTGGCTGACCGAACAGGGCCACACTCCCAACCAACTCGAGCTCGCCGATCAGGCCGGCACCGACGTCAAAATGACCTCGCAGGTGCTCAGAACCCTGGAAAACAAGGGTTTCCTGGAGCGCAAGGCCGATCCTACAGACGCCCGCGCCAAGACCGTGCAGCCCACCCGCCGCGGCATCGACCTGGCCCAGCAGGCAATCGCCGCCGTCGAACAGGTCGACGAAGCCTTCTTCTCCCCCGTCGCCACCCCCACCCTGACCCGAACGCTAAGACGCCTCAATCTCCCAAGTTCTGACTCCTGGCATTAGATCCACTTCGCCGGCCGCGTTCGATTCTTCTTGTTGGCCGGATCGTAGATCCTTTCAGGAAGTTGCGACTGACGGAGGGCAGTCTCATTGATGCTGAAGTACCCGATGTCGGCAAACCGCTTGTGAGGTTGCAGGTTGCCCGGCGGCATCGCCAGAATCACCGGACGATCAGGACTAACCCTCTTCACTGCTGCAACTGCGGGAGCGAAATCCGAATCAGCGCTCACCAGCAACGTCAGGTCGGCAATGTTCTTCGCGGCGTCTTCGACCATCGCCGCTGCCAAAGCTACATCGGTTTCCTTCTCCTCAAAGCTGCGCGGCCGACGTGGGCAGTCGCACTGCCAGTGTTGGCCGCATTGCTTGCAGGGCGCGAGTGTGCGACGTCTGAACCACCCGATCTGGACGTCGAGCAAGCCGCCGGAATGTGCTCTCAAAGCGTCAACGTAGTTGATCTGATTAGCCGCGGCCGCGGGCTCACCCCGCACGATCGTGGTGAAGTATCGGACGGTCACGATGTCGTCGTTCGGGCGCAGTCGTCGGACCAGACCGGGTACGTCAAGCCAGAGGTAGCGACGGTCGTACTTACGCTTCATCCCGTAGTACAAGTTGAAGCCATCGATGTAGGCGGCAACGGCGGACACGCCTCGATCTCCTATTCGCGGAAGCTGCGTACCTGCCGTGCTACTCTTCGAGCATCGATGCCGGTACGCCCGGCTGGAACGGCCCCCGCAAGGGGGTCGTTTTTTTATGTACCGGTTTGGGCGATAGGTGCTTCTCACACAGCAGACAGCGCCTCATCTTCCGATCCACGCAGGAAGTGCAGGAGCCCCACCGAGATGGCGCTCCCCAGCCAATCACCAAAGCGATTGGGTCGACACATACCGTAGCCAGAGGTCACGCCCGAGGCAACTTTGATCGGCCAGGAGACGGGCTCGGACGGGAACTTGGCGACGTATCTGCTCGTCGACGCTTTCTGAGGCTTTCGCGGTCGTTCCCGCGAAACTTACTGACGCGGCAGGGGCGTCGATCACCAAGCCGAGCGACTGGCAAAGCAGAAGCCCCACCGAGGTGGGGCTTCGCGCCCAGCCACCGAAGCAACTGGGGGGATGTCCAGAAACCGTAGGCCAGGCAGACAACCCAGGCAACTTTGATGCAAAGTGTCAGAGCCACTCACCGAAAGCGAGAGGCTCTCGGGTGCAGAGATACGTGGCCCAGTGCAGCTTCACCGGTACGCCGGACGCGTCGCGGGTGATCCGCAACAGTTCGCCCACCTCGCGGCCGGACTCGGTCCGGTACAGGTCCTCCGACAGCTTGACGAACTCGGCCGGCGCCTTGTGTGCCGGTGCCGCCGGTGCCTTGGCCTGCAGCTTGCCTCCCTTGACCGAGAAGACGAACGGGTTGCCTTCGGAGAACCACGTCCCGAGTACGCCGACCAGCTCGGCCGGCACCGACGTACCGGGGATCCATGGCTCCGGCGGGAGCGGGTCCTCGTCCAGCACCTTGACGATCAGGTCGGTCGCCAGCCCCGCGGGATCGGGGGCAGAAGTGGAGTTCATCAAGGCGATCCCGGCCGTACCGGACGGGCGGTGTACGAAGGTCCCGGTGATGTGGCCGGGCATCCCGCCGGTATGGCCGACGAACACCCGCTCGCCCAGCCGGAACAACATGAAGCCGAGGCCGAATCCGAGCTGCCAGCGATCCACGTCCGCCATGATCTGCGGCTGGCACATCTCCTCGATGGTGTCCTTCGACAGCACCTCGTCCACCGGATCGGCCAGGAACATGGCCCACTTGGCCAGGTCCGCCGCCGTACTGGCGAGGCCGCCGCAGGCGTCCATCGCGCCGATGTTCAGCACGGGTTCCTTCACCGGCACGTCGGAGAACGGCGGCACGTAGTAGCCGGTGACCGCGTTGCCGCTGAGTCCCAGCGTGGTACGGCGCATCTCCAGCGGGTCGAGAATGCGGGCCTGGATGGACTTCAGCCAACTCCGATTGTCAAGCCGGGCAACGATCTCACCGAGGATGGAATAGACGAGGTTCGAGTAGTGCCAGCGGTGGTGCGGCTTGCCGATCCGCTCGGCCTCGTTCCAGCCGGCCAACAACTGGTCCCGGTCGGGGAACTTCATCTGGTCCCAGACGTCGCCGACGGGTTCACGTTGCATGCCGCTGATGTGGCTGAGCATCTGCCGCACGCTGATGCCATGGTGCGTGCTCTCGCCGACGAACTTCTCCACCGGGTCGTCCAGGCTAAGCTTGCCCTCGTCGCGCAGCGCCATGATCGCGACCGCGGTCAGCGTCTTGCTCTGCGACGCGATCAGGAACTGTGAGTCGGCCGTCGGCGCTACCCCCGGAGCGTCGAGGTCGGCGGCTCCGACGCCGTCGGACCAGGCCAGCGCGCCACGGCGGGCGACGGCCCCGACGATGCCTGGGACGCGGCCCGTCGCCTGACGTTCGGCGAGGATCCTGGCGAGCTCGGACTGGGTCTTGGCGGCGATCTCGGTCACGCCGCCGAGGTTAAGGCATCACCCCCAACCTGTCGCAAGGGACCGATGACCGCCGACGCGCCGGGGAACAAGGGACCGATGATCGGGGTGGGTGACAAAAGGCAGGGGGGATGGTCGGCAGCGTGTGGGAGGGTGGGGGATGTGCGGATCGGGGTGCTGGGGCCACTGGCGGTGTGGGGGGCCGACGGTTCTCCGGTGGACGTCCGCGGGCTTCGGCTGCGCGGACTCCTGGCCCGGCTGGCGCTGGACGCCGGCCGCCCCGTCGGGGTCGAGACGCTGGTCAACGCGCTCTGGGGCACCGAGGCGCCCAGCGCGAACGCCCTGCAGTCCCTGGTGTCGCGGCTGCGGGCCACCCTCCCGGCCACCGATTCGAGTGTCTCGGTGCAGTCCGGGCCGGCCGGCTATACGCTCACCATCGCGCCGGAATCGGTCGATGCGCTTCAGTTCGAGGATGTGGTCCGGACCGGCCGGCAACTGCTGGCGTCGGATCCGGCCCGCGCGCAAGCGCTGCTCACCCGGGCCGAGCGGATGTGGCGCGGTGACGCCCTCACGGATCTGCGTGATGTACCTTTCGCGGCAATCGAGGCGGACCGGCTGGCCGAGCTGAAGCTGGCCGCGAGCGAGGACCTGGCCGAGGTCGCGATCACCACCGGCCGCGCCCGGGACGTGACCGCCGAGCTCGAGCGCCTCGCCGTCACCCATCCGCTCCGCGAGCGCCTGCATGAACTACTGATCAGAGCCCTGTACGCCGATGGCCGGCAAGCCGAGGCCCTCGCAGCGTACGAGCGGGTGCGATCCACTCTGGCCGATGAGCTCGGCACCGACCCTGTCAGCCGGCTGCGCGAGCTGCACGTGGCCGTCCTGCGCGGCGAGCCGATCGACCCGGGCGTCAGCGCGACCGTCGTACCGGCAGCGGCTCCGGAGCCGAGGGGAAGGCACAATCTGCGGGCTCCGCTGACCAGTTTCGTCGGGCGGACTGACGATGTGGCGGAGCTGAGCAGGCTGCTCGTCGGTGACACCCGCCTCGTCACGATGGTCGGTCCGGGTGGTGCCGGCAAGACCCGGCTGGCGACCGAGACCGGGCGGACGCTGATGGAGCAGTGTGGCGACCGGATCTGGTTCGTCGAGCTGGCGCCGCTGGGCGACTCGGCCGACGTGGCTCCGGCGATGCTGTCCGCGCTGGGCGCCAGCGAGTTCGTCGACAGCCTGCGGAGCACGCTTGCGCCGCAGCACATCCCGACCAGCCGGGCGGCAGCCGACCGGCTGGTCGAGGTGATCGCCGATCGGCCGGTGCTGCTCGTCCTCGACAACTGCGAACACCTGATCCACGAGGTTGCCGCGCTGGTCGACTCGCTGCTGGCGTCCTGCCCGCGGCTGCGAGTGCTGACCACCAGCCGCGAGCCGCTCAGCATCCCGGGTGAGCACCTGCACCAGGTCGGGCCGCTAGGACTGCCTCCGGTGAACAGCCCGAACGGCAGCTATCCGTCGGTCCAACTCTTCGTGGACCGGGCCCGCGCGGTGCGGCCGGATTTCGCGATCAATGACACCAACCGCGAGGCAGTCGGCGAGATCTGCCGCCGGCTCGACGGCATGCCGCTGGCGATCGAGCTGGCCGCGGCCCGGTTGCGCGCCCTCACCCCGACGCAGATCGTCGAGCGGCTCGGGGATCGATTCCGGCTGCTGACCAGTGGGAGCCGGACTGCGCTACCGCGGCATCAGACGCTGCGCGCGGTGGTCGAGTGGAGCTGGGAGCTGCTGGATCCGTCGGAGCAGGCCGTTGCCCGCCGACTGTCGCACTTCTCCGGTGGCGCGACGCTGGAGGCCGCCGAGCAGGTCTGCAGCGGGCCAGGCCTCCCTGCTGAGGCTGTGCTCGGCGTGCTCGCCTCTTTGGTGGACAAGTCGCTGGTGGAGGCTGCCGCCGACGATCGGTCTGTCCGCTACCGCATGCTCGAGACGGTCAAGGCGTACGGCGCCGAGCAACTGGCCGCCTCGGGCGACGCCGAACAGGTGCGACAGGCCCATACGGCGTACTTCCTGCGACTGGCAGGCCAGGCCAACTCCCAGCTGCGGACCGGGGCCCAGTTGCAGTGGATCGCGCGGTTCGATGCGGACGACGAGAACCTGCTCGATGCGTTGCGGACCACCGTCGATGCGGGCGACGCGGCGAACGCGATCGAGCTGGTCTCGGTGCTCGGCGAGTACTGGAACATGCGCGGCCGCCCGACCGAAGCGGTCTCCTGGTTCGAGGCGGCGCTGGCCGTGCCTGGTCCGAGCAAGCCGACCACCCGGGCAACCACCGTGCTGATGTATGCCCTCGGCACCCTTTCTAACGGGGTGGATCAGTCGGCCTCGTTCGCGCAAGCCATCAGAGGGCTGGCCGAGGTGCGCTGGATGGGCCGGCGCTATCCCGATGTCGCGGCCTCCGCGGTCGGCCGGTTCACCAACGCCATCTGGGCCGCGATCCGCCGCGACCGCGCGGGGATCTCTCGCGAACTGGACGAGGCGCGCGCGCATCCGGACCCGTGGACCCGCTCGATGGCAACGATGATGCAGGCGATGTTCGACGAGAACGAGGGCGAGAACGAGCAGATGGTGGTCGGCCTGGAGGCGGCTCTGGACGGCTTCCGCGAACTCGGCGACCGATGGGGCACGTCGCTCGCGCTGCGCGGGCTGGCCAGCTACCAAGGCAGCACGGGTGATCATGCCGGTGCGCTCGAGTCCATCACCGAGGCCCTGCGGCTGATCGGCGAACTGGGCACCAAGGAAGGGGTCGCGCAATTGCTCGCGCACGCCGCTATGAACCGGGCCGAGCTCGGTGATCTCGAGGGGGCGTGCGCCGATTGCCACCAAGCGCTGCGGCTCGCGGAGGAGGCCGGTAGCCGAGGCGCACAGGCGATGGCGACGATCGGCCTGAGCGTCATCGCCCGTCGCAACGGCGAGCTCGAGCAGGCCCAGCAACTCGCCGAGCAGGCCTACGCGCTCCTTGACCTCAGGGCGGAGCGGATGGCTCCGCACGCGCACGCCCTGGCGATGAGTCAGCGTGCCCGGGCCGCGGTCGCCCTGGGTGAACTGGCCGAGGCACGTGAGCACAGCAACAGGAGCCTCGAGCTGGCCGTCCGCAGTGAGGACATGCCGATCATCTCGCGCATCGTCGAGACCGCCGCCGACGTCGACCTGCTAGCCGGCGATCCGGAACACGCGGCCCTGGTGCTCGGCATCGCCGCCGCAGTGCGAGGGATGCGGAGCCTGCCGGACTCGGACGTACGCCGTACCGCCGAACGGCTTCGGGAAGCCCTCGGCGCCGACCGGTACGACGCGACGTACGACGAGGGCGCGACGATGAGCCGCGACGAGGCGATGGCCGAGATCCGGAAGATCTTCAACTCGTCATGAGGGTGACGGCAAGTTTCTTGAGCGCGGTGCGGACGTGGTCCCCCGACGGGCGCGGCCGGGCCAGCATCCAGTCGTAGACGACGGTGTTGATGGCCCCGATCAAGGCGAGCCCGAGGAACCGGAAATCGCGCTTCGAGATCTCGCGGCGGGCAACCGCCGAGGCACCCACCTGGGCGATGCTGGTGATCAGCAATTCGCGGAAGGCGATCCGCTGTTGCTCGACCGCCGGGCTGGCTCCGACCACCTCGACGAAGGAGATCTGGGCTCGGCGGAGGTCCGCCATCATCGTTCGCAAGAGCGCGTCGACCGCCGCGCTGATGCGGTCCCGAACCGGTGCGTCGATAGTCAGAGCAAGGGCTTCTTCGGTGTTCCGGCCGGCTACCTCGATCACCTCCGCGTGGACCGCGAGCAACACCGCTTCCTTGTTCTGGAACTCATGGTAGAAGTGCCGGGTCGAGACTTTTGCCTGTGTGCACAGGCGTTCCACCGAGGTCGCTGTGTAGCCGTCGGTACCGAACAGTTCCAGGGCGGCCTCCAGGAGGCGCTCGCGGCGCGCAGCCTTCCATTCCTCGACCGGACGCCCGGAGTAACGGCGTGCGGAGGGTTCGCTCATTGCACCTCTCGTCGGTAACCCCCTTGGCTCAGCCATCGTCATCCTAGTGGTGTGTCTGGCAAATAGCTTGAGTGCTGGCGGTGTCCAGGTGGGTGCATCGCAAGGCGGAGAAGGAGCCTCGATGCTTTTCCATCGTGGCTTCTTCTCCAACGCTGCGAGGTGCCCGCCTGGGCGCCGCCAGTGCCAAG
>JAWWPC010000267.1:0-12098 GCA_033851055.1 Kribbellaceae bacterium
GCCGACGCCGGGGAAGACGCCGACACGACGTCCTACCGCTGGCCCGACGAGTGTTCCGACGGACGGGCACACAGTGGCACCGACCGACCAACCCACCAGGGCCGGGTCGACGCTGAAGCCGACGCCGTCGAAGACCGCCGGGCCGAAGCCGACCAGCACTCCGACTTCGTCAACGCCTCCGGCGCCGGTGGACGACGGCAACATGTCTTCCGAAGAACTTCAGCTCTTCACGCTGATCAACAACGCCCGGCTCGACAACGGCTGCGCGTCGCTGCGACGCAACACCAGCCTGTCCGGCGGCGCCCGCACGGATGCTAAGAGCAGGGCCACAAACGGCAACGTGTCCGACAGCGGATCCTCGATGGCTGCCGCCGGCGGCGACGACTGGAGCGCCCAGACCGCCTTCAATCGGATGATGAAGCAGAACTCCAGCGTCATCCTCAATTGTGGGCTGACCACTCTCGGCGTCGGACGCGGCACTGCCCCTCACGACGTGTGCTTCTTGTTCTTCTGCAGCACCAAGACCCGCGTCGGCTGGGTGGCTGTCTTCCAGTAGACATCTGTACGGCGGCCCGGCGGGGCTGGGCCGCCGCGTACGCGCCGCAGGTGGGACGATGGACGTAGTTGCTTGAGTGATACTCCGGCACGGGGTTAGCTTGAGCTCCCACCAGCCCTCGGGAGGTCGGATGTACGGCGAGCGCGACGATCTGGATCCGACCAGTCCTGCGCTCTACGGCATTCCGCCCGACGCGATCGCGGAGGAACGTCCCGACACCCGCCCTGAAGAGGCGAAGCGGATGGGGCTGAGCCGGCATACCGAGGAAGGCGCGGTGCTGCAGTTCGCCTCCTCGCTGGACGGCGCGAAGCCCGGCCACAAAATGATGGCCTGGATCCTGCTGGTCACCTTCGCCTCTCCGGCGCTCTACACCGCCTTCATGCTGCTCTTCTAGCACTAGCGCACCCGCCGGCGACCACTAGCGGACCTGCCGGCGACAAGCACAACGGACCGCGACCCTCGAGCTGGCCCCGGTCCGTTGTGGTGTCAGGAGGCCGGCCTCAGAGGCTGGCGACCTTCTTCTGCAGGTTCTCGTCCAGCGCCGCGAGGAACTCCTCGGTGGTCAGCCAGGCCTGGTCCTTGCCGACCAGCGCGGCCAGGTCCTTGGTCATCTTGCCTTCCTCGACCGTCTCCACGCAGACCTGCTCGAGGGCCTCGGCGAACGCGGTGACCTCGGGGGTGCCGTCCAGCTTGCCGCGGTGCTTCAGGCCGCCGGTCCAGGCGAAGATCGACGCGATCGGGTTCGTCGACGTCGGCTTGCCCTGCTGGTGCTGGCGGTAGTGCCGGGTGACGGTGCCGTGCGCGGCCTCGGCCTCGACGGTATTGCCGTCCGGGGTCATCAGTACCGACGTCATCAGGCCGAGGGACCCGAAGCCCTGTGCGACGGTGTCGGACTGCACGTCACCGTCGTAGTTCTTGCAGGCCCAGACGTAGCCGCCTTCCCACTTCATCGCGGCTGCGACCATGTCGTCGATCAGCCGGTGCTCGTAGGTCAGGCCGGCCTTCTCGAAGTCAGCCTGGAACTCCTCCTCGAAGATCTTCTGGAAGATGTCCTTGAAGGCGCCGTCGTACGCCTTGAGGATGGTGTTCTTGGTGGACATGTACACCGGGTAGTTGCGCTGCAGGCCGTAGGAGAAGGACGCGCGCGCGAAGTCAGCGATCGACTTGTTGAAGTTGTACATGCCCATCGCCACGCCGCCGTCGTCGCCGTAGTTCGCGACCACGTGCTGGATCGGCTCGGAGCCGTCCGATGGGGTGAAGGTGATGGTCAGCTCGCCGGCGCCGGGGACCTTGAAGTTGGTCGCCTTGTACTGATCGCCGTGGGCGTGACGGCCGATGATGATCGGCTTGGTCCAGCCCGGCACCAGCCGCGGGATGTTGGAGATGATGATCGGCTCGCGGAAGACCACGCCGCCGAGGATGTTGCGGATCGTCCCGTTCGGCGAGACCCACATCTTCTTCAGACCGAACTCCTCGACCCGGGCCTCGTCCGGCGTGATGGTCGCGCACTTCACGCCCACGCCGTACTGCTTGATGGCCTCGGCCGCGTCGACGGTGACCTGGTCGTCGGTCGCGTCGCGGTGCTCGATCCCGAGGTCGTAGTACTTCAGATCGATATCGAGATACGGGTGGATCAGGCGGTCCTTGATGAACTGCCAGATGATCCGGGTCATCTCGTCGCCGTCGAGTTCGACGACGGGGTTCTTCACCTTGATCTTGGCCATGGCCGTGCGACTTCCCCTCATCGGATTCTTCTTGACGTCAAGATAATATCTTGCCGCCGACACCTGTCACCGCGGGGGCGGTACGTCGAAGTCCTGGCGGTGCCGCTACGGCGTGGTGCCAAGGACCAGGTGGAGTGGTACCGCAGCGCCGCGTTGCTGCCGACCCACTCTCCGTAGCATCACGCTCCACTGAATAGTGTCGGCTCCAGCAGCAACCGGGGCCCGGTCTAGCCGCTGCCGCAGGAGCCACGCCTGGCTGCTAATGATGGAGTCATGCACATCACTCACGTCGGCGGACCTACGGCTCTGCTCAGCTTGGGTGGGCTGGCCCTGCTCACCGATCCGACCTTCGACCAGCCGGGCGACTATGAACTGCCGGGCGGTCGCACGATGACGAAGCTCACCGGCCCGGCCGTCGAGCCGGCCGCCCTCGGCTCGATCGACGCCGTTCTGCTCTCACACGACGAGCACCTCGACAATCTCGATCGGGCCGGGCGGGCGCTGCTGCCGTCGGTCCCGGTCGTGCTGTCCACTCCTGGCGCCGCGGAGCGGATCGAAGGCGTGACCGGGCTGACGAATTGGGCCTCCGTCGAGCTTCCGCGTCCGGACGGCGGTGCGCTGACGGTCACCGGCCTGCCGGCCCGGCACGGCCCCGAGGGATGCGAGCCGGTGACTGGCATCGTGACGGGCTTCCTGCTCAGCGGCGAGGACCTGCCGACCGTCTACGTCTCCGGCGACAACGCCTCGGTCGAACTCGTGTCGGAGATCGTGGAGAGGGTCGGCCCCGTCGATGTCGCCGTGCTCTTCGCGGGATGCGCCCGGGCGGCCGAGCTACTTGACGGCGCACCGCTGACGCTGACCGTCGAGGACGCCGTGGCGGCGGCGCGATTGCTGGACCCGGCCGTGATCGTGCCGGTTCACACCGAAGGCTGGGCCCACTTCAGCGAAGGCCCCGACCTCCTGGCCGCCGGCTTCGCCCGAGCCGGCCTCTCCGATCGCCTCCGCCTCCTCCCGGCCGGATCCGCAGCACTCATCAACCAACCGGCCCCGGGATGACTGGCAGAGCTGCCCCGTCTGAAATGTCACTCAGCAAGCCAGAGCAGCTCCGTTGGTGAGTGATGGACGTCCGCCCTACCGTATGGTCGGCGCCGGATCGGGCCCGTCGGGGAGCCATTCGTGTACGAAGACCTCGTCGCCGACGCTGATCGTGCCGGGCGCGAGGACGGCCGCCTTCATGCCGAAGCTGACTCCGCCGCCGTAGTCGGGTTGCCGCCGGTACGACGCCAGGGTGCGCGTCGGTTCCGGGCCGCTCTTGGCTCCGGTGGCTTGGTCGACCATCGGAACGGCGCAGCGGATCGCCCGGGCCGCGTACCCGATCTCGACAACGCCGATCGACGCGCGCAGCACCCGGTCCTCGGTATGCGGCTCCGGCCAGCCCGACACCACGATGTTGGGGCGGAAGCGATTCATCGGAACCAGCTCGGCACCAGTCTCGACGATCCGCTCGTTCAGGCCGTCCAGCGACGACAGTGAAGCGACCAGCAGCGCATGCGCGTCGGCGAAGCCAGCTTGCCCCGGATTGACGCCCCAACCGACCCGCTCGTGCTCCGGCGTGATCCGGACCAGTGCAGCCGGCCGGTCGAGCCGCTCGGAGAACCAGCGATCAGCGGCCGGGTCCTGAACCACACCCGCACCGACCCACTTGCGGAACAAGCTGACGCCCCGCCGCTTGCCGTCGTACGTGACCTCTATTTCCAGGTCGTCGGCGCCTTCGGCAGAGAGAAGCAGCCGCTCGCCATCACCCAGTACGACGGCCCGCAGCGGCGCCATCGCGGGAACGGTGCGCTGGCTCAGGAAGGTCCCATCGGGGTTCACCAGCATGAACGTACGGTCATGCCGCAGACCGATGCCGCTTACCTGCGAGCGGTCGACGGACACCCCGCCCAGGCCCTTCACCGGGTAGTAGGTCAAGGCAGCGACTCTGGCGACAGACACTCCAGCAAACTACCCCTGATGCCACGACCCTGGCAGCGACCGAGCCCCTGTACCGTCCACCCACTAGCCAGATTCAGCGGCCGAAGGTGCCGTCGGGTGCGGCCGGGGACACGAACCCTTCCGCATCCGTCAGCGGCTCTGCCTTCCCCGCCTGGTCCGTCAACGGCACCACGTCGTACGGCGGCTGCGCCCGGCGCCCGGCCGCGGTCAACTCCGGCACAGGTTGCCGGGACGCCACCATCACCACGTTGCCAAAGCTCTTGCCTCGCAGGACCTTGCGTTCGGCCAGCACGACCCCGTCGCCCAGTCCAGCCCGCACGGTTGCAGCGACCCGGCGGATGAACCCGAGCCCAGCGGATCCGTCGATCAGGTTCAGCACCAGCACACCCGCCGGACGGAGGATCCGGGCGCACTGGGCGACGAACTCGGCCGTCACCAGGTTCCCCGGGACGGACTCACGGACGAACGCATCCACGACCACCACGTCCGTCGAATCGTCGTACAGGTCGGTGATGCCGGCCCGGCCAGTCGCACCGCGGACCTTGATGCCGGCCCGCTTCGGCACCGGCAGGACCTCACGGACGAACTCGGTCAGGTCTTCGTCCGGCTCCAGCACGATCTGCCGCGACCGGGGCCGGGTGGCAGCGACGTACCGGGGCAACGTGAGCCCGGCGCCGCCGATGTGCAGCACCGAGACAGGTTGCCGGCGCGGTGCGACCAGGTCGAGCACGTCACCGATCCGCCGGATGTACTCGAAGTGCAACTGGGTCGGATCGGCCAGGTCGACCTGCGACTGCAGCGAATCGTCCACCCGCAGCACGAACGTGCCGTCCGCCGCGGCCTCAATCGTCGCCTTCCCACTGCCCACGGTCTGCTCCATCACGCCGTCATCTTCTCAGCCGGCACCGGACGTCTGCCCGCAGCGGCCCGTACGACGACGCCCCGCCACCAGGCCCAGAAGGACCGTGAGCGGGGCGTCGGCCGGACACCAAGGTCAGCGAAGGTCAGCGCGCGGCGGTTTCGGCCCGGGCGGCGACGGCGATGTCGGCGTTGTCGGAGAAGAGGCCGTCGATGCCGGCCTTCCGGTAGGCCGCGATCTCACCGAACAGGTCGCCCGACTCGGATGGCACGGCGGACTTCCGGAAGTCCACCGGCAGGAAGCTGTTCTCGACCCGGAAGGTGTACGGGTGCACGACCAGCCCGGCCGCATGAGCGTTCTGCACCAGAGTGGTCGGCTTGCCCAGCCGGCCGGTCGCGTCGAGCGGGATGACCTGGTCCTTAGACGGACCAACCCCGTCGGCATACGTGGAGATCTCTTTCAGGCCGACCGCGGTGACCAGGTCGGCGTAGGTGCGCTTGTCGCCCTTGGCGACGAAGTCGTACGGCGCACCGGTGGAGCTGGTCAGCTGGATCAGCGGAACGCGCAGCTGCGAGTCGAGCGCCTTCAGGTTCGACACCTCGAAGGACTGGACGAACACCTTGGCGTCCGGGCGGTTCAGGTTGTTGCGGTTGAGCGCGTCCACCAGCAGCGGCTCCAGCGCCATGCCCTGCTTCTGGAAGTACGTCGGGTGCTTGGTCTCCGGGTAGATCCCGATCGGCCGGCCGAGCTCGCGGCTGAGTCGCTTGGACAGATCGATGACCTCCTGGAAGGTCGGGATCTGGTAGCGGCCGTTGAAGATCGTGTTGTGCTGACGGATCGCCGGGATCCGCTCGACCGCGCGCAGCGTCTTCAGCTCCTTCAGCGTGAAGTCCTCGGTGAACCAGCCGGTCACCGCGACACCGTCGAGCATCTTGGTGGTCTTCCGCGCAGCGAACTCCGGGTGCTGCGCAACGTCGGTGGTGCCGCCGATCTCCGGCTCGTGCCGAGCCACCAGCACATGGTCCTTGGTGGTTACCAGGTCGGGCTCGATGTAGTCGGCCCCCATCCGCGCCGCCAGCTCGTACGACGCCAGCGTGTGCTCCGGGCGGTAGCCGGCCGCACCACGATGTCCGATCACGACGAACTTGTCGTCTTGCTTGGCGGTGGTTGCAGCGTTCTGCTGGACAGCCGCAGCCTGGTCAACCGGCTGGGTGGTGAGCTTGGACGCCTGCGGGGCGAGGACGACGCCGCCGAGCGCGAGGGCTGAGGCGGCGACCGTGACGAACCGGCGGGACAGCACCGTCCGCATCATCGAGTTCTCCTTACAAGTCTGGGGACTGCTCACCCTGCGGCCGGGTGGCGACGCCGGGGCGACCGGCTTCCGTCTGGCGGGCGGCCGGTGGCCGACCGACGGGTGAACGATCGCGGACCCACCGTCCAGGACATGCGGCGGACTTGCTAGCGTCCGAAGGCAAGTCCGTCGAAAATTCTCTGAGGAGCGTGTCGTGAGCAATACACCCGTGAAGGTCGCCGTCACCGGCGCCGCCGGCCAGATCGGCTACAGCCTGCTGTTCCGGATCGCCAGCGGAGCGCTGCTCGGCCCGGACACGCCCGTGCAGCTGCGGCTGCTGGAGATCACGCCCGCGCTGAAGGCGCTCGAGGGTGTCGTGATGGAACTCGACGACTGCGCGTTCCCGTCGTTGGCCGGGGTGGAGATCGGCGACGACCCCAACACCATCTTCGACGGCGCGAACCTGGCCCTGCTGGTGGGCGCCCGCCCCCGCACCAAGGGGATGGAGCGCCGCGACCTGCTGGAGGCCAACGGCGCCATCTTCACCGTCCAGGGCAAGGCCCTGAACGAGCACGCGGCCGACGACATCCGGATCACGGTGACCGGCAACCCGGCCAACACCAACGCGCTGATCGCGCGCAGCAACGCGACGGACATCCCGGCGGAGCGCTTCTCCGCATTGACCCGGCTGGACCACAACCGCGCGCTCGCGCAACTGTCCCACAAGGCCGGTGCGTCGGTGAACGACCTGAAGAAGATGACCATCTGGGGCAACCACTCGGCCACCGCGTACCCGGACATCTTCCACGCCGAGCTCGGTGGCAAGAACGCCGCCGAGCTGGTCAACGACCAGAACTGGCTGGAGAACGACTTCATCCCGACCGTGCAGAAGCGTGGCGCCGCGATCATCGAGGCCCGTGGTTCTTCCAGCGCCGCCTCGGCCGCGTCGGCCACGATCGACCACACCCGCGACTGGCTGCGCGGTTCGCCTGACGGCGACTGGCTGTCGATGGCGGTCGTTTCCGACGGCTCGTACGACGTACCGCAGGGTCTGATCTCCTCGTTCCCGGTGACCACCAAGGACGGGAACTACGAGATCGTCCAGGGTCTGGAGATCAACGAGTTCTCCCGCGGCTGGATCGACGCCAACGCCAAGGAACTCGCCGAAGAGCGCGACGCCGTCCAGGCCCTCGGCCTGCTCGGCTGACCCGCAGCCCTGCATCAGAAACTGCCGCCCGAGAGCCGCACCTCCACAGGTGCGACTCTCGGGCGCTGTCTTTCAGCGGAGCTGGTAGGCCGCGATCACCGTCTGGTCGACGGTGCTGCCATCGGGGCCGGCCACTTTCGCCTTGAGGGAAACGGTTTTCGCGCCCTTCGGGGTGGCGAAGATCGCGGTATAGGAACCATCCGCACCCGGTACGACGGATGCCCTGTGCCAGCTCCTCCCCTCATCGCCGGACACCTGGAGCTCCACCTTCGTGACCGCGGACGACTTCGTGGCCGCCGGAACGTTCGCCAGTTGCAGCGGGAGCACTGTGACCGGCACCCGCTTGGCGGTGTTCTTGCTGTCCACAGCCGGCCGATAGCGCACTGTCTGCACGGGCAAAGGCGTTTCCTCGGCCGACGCCGCCGAGCTGAACGTCCAGGTCAGGTCGGTCCGGGTCGAGAATCCGGACACCGACGGCCTGGTCGCCGACGTCACGAACTTGTACGCCGCCTCGCCGGCCGGCAGACCCATCGCGTAGATGTAGCCGAACTGGTCCGATTCCGCGACCGCGACGCCGTCCCGATACAGCTTGCTGCTGGCGGTGTCCGTCGCCGACCAGCCAGCATGACCGTCAGCGTCGGAGTGCGAGTTCAGCCAGATCCCCAGCTCACCATCAAGCCGGGCAGCGAAGCCGGGCGTCGGTACGAAGGCTGCCGCATTCCACCGCTCCCGGTAGGTCCGGCCGGCCTGGTACCCCGCTGGGTCCCCGCCCAACGCCGTCAGGTCGACGGGGTAGCCGTCGGCGTCCCGGACGAACTCGTAGAACGAGGACGACCAGGTCACCTGGCCGGCCTCGAGATAGTGCTTCGCGGTCGACGGCAGGTTCCACTGGAAGCCCATCGACCAGAAGCCGCTGGTGCCGGGCGCATAACCGGAGATGAACTTCTCCGCCATCCGGTCGGACTGGGCGCTGTGGCTGGCGACGAGCGTGGCCAGTTCCCGGTCCTTGGCTGCGCGGCTGAAGCCGTCGTAGAACCTGCCAGGCAAGGTGTTCACCAGGTTGTACGTGTACGGCGAGTTGCGGAAGCCGCCGTCCGTCCCAGGGACACCCCATTGCGATACGACGTGCCCTGTCAGCTGGTCAGCCGGCAACGCGGGCCCCTGGTGTGCACTGGCCAGACCATCGAACGAGAAGGCAAGCACCGATGACGTCAGCCCGTTGGTACCCGCCGCGTTGTTCCGGTTGTAGCCGAGGTCCGCAAGTCCGACCGCAGCCTCCTTCCGGGGCACCGTCGTGGTCACCGGCCGGGCCGCCCGGAAGTCCATCACGACCGTGGTGTCCTGGTTCAGTTGCAACTCCGGTCGGACGATCTTCGCGAAGTCGACCGCATCGTTGCCTCTCAGTACGACGATGTCGGTGTCCACCAGGTAGGTCCCCTTCGGCAGCCGGAGGTGGGCCGAGCCGGTGGCGTCGCCGACGAAGTCGAACACGTAGGAATCGATGCCGAAGATCAGTGAGCCGGCCTCGATCGGCTTCCCGTCCGGGCCCAGGGTGTTCACCGTCAGGGTGTAGCTCTCCACCTCTTTGTTCAGCCCGACAGGCGTGACCACCGCGACGCCGTCCGCAGTAGCGGTGATGCGGCCGGAGTAGGCGCCGTCCGGCCCGTCGTGGTTGGTGTTGGAGACGGCTTGCACCTTGGCGGTACCACCGGCCGGGACCGTCAGAGTGCTCGCGCTGAGCTTCAGCGCGTCCGCTGGCGCCGGCGTACCGCCCGGTGCGGTCAGGCTCGCGGTCAGCGTCAAGGTGACCGGCTGGTCCCCGAGGTTGCGGTAGGTGACGTCCTTGGTGACGGGGGTGTCGTCGTTGTGCGGCCACTGCGCCGTACCGAAGGAGACGCTGCCCGGCTCGGTGATTACCGACTGCTTGATCGCCGTGGTCAGATCGATTCGCCCGGCGCCCTGCTCGAACGAGGTCAACTCGGGGCGCGACTTGGCCGACCCCATCAGCGCGCCTTTCAGCTCGGACGCCGTCCAGCCCGAGTGCTGCTGGGCTAGCAGCGCCACCGCGCCGACCACGTGTGGCGTCGCCATCGACGTACCGGAAAGGCGCTGGTAGAACTCGCCGACCGGTTCACCGATGGTGGAACCCTTCGCCTTCGCGGCGACGATGTCCACGCCTGGCGCGGTCACGTCAGGCTTCACCGCGCCGTCGCCGACCCGCGGGCCGCGGCTGGAGAAGTCGGCCAGTTGGTCCTGTTTGTCGACCGCGCCGACGGTCAGTGCTGCCTCCGCGCTGCCAGGCGACTCCACCGAACCCTCCGACGGCCCACTGTTGCCCGCGGCAATCACGAACAGCGTGCCGGTCTGCGCCGTCAGCCGGTTCACCGCCTCCTCGAGGGGGTCGACCTCCGGCGTGTCGCTACCGCCGAGGCTGAGGTTGACCACCTTCGCCTTCACGTCGGTCGCGGCCCACTCCATGCCCGCCAGGATGGCCGACTCGGTGCAGCCGAACACCTCGCAGACCTTGCCGTCGTAGAGCTTCGCGTCCGGCGCGACGCCCTTGTACTTGCCCGCCGAGGCTTGGGCGGTCCCGGCGATGATCGAGGCAACGTGAGTGCCGTGCCCGACCACGTCGGTAGCGGCCTCCTCGGTGAAGTTCTTCTCCCCCACCACCTGGCCGGCCAGGTCCGGATGGGTCGCGTCGATCCCCGTGTCCAGGATCGCCACCGTGACGCCCTTGCCGGTATATCCCGCCTGCCAGGCCGCGGGCGCTCCGATCTGCGGGACGGACTGGTCGAGCGTGGTGTGCCGCCTGGCGTCCAGCCAGATCTTGTCGATCCCGTTGGCCGACTGCTGGGCCGAGATGCCGGTGAAGAATCCGGCTGCGTTCTTCTTGTCCACCTGGACCGCCGAACCATTGATGACCGGCAGCGCCCGCGACACCGTCGCACCGGTCGGCGCAACCCGGTTGGCCTTTCCCTGGTACGTCACCACCAGCGGGATGGTCCTGCTCGACTTGTCGTCGTACCCGTCCTTGATCAGGCCGGCGACGTCGAACAGCCGGCGGTCCAGCTTGCCCGACGTCAGCACCGAACTGACGTCGGACGGGATCACGAACAGCTGATCCTTGACCCGTTTCGCGCTGAACTTGATCGCCTGGCGGCCAGGTCCCGGCTCGATCGCCGGCTTGGCCGGATCACCACCCAGCAACGTCACCCGGTCACCCGTGATCAGGGTGACGTGGCGGTCCGCCGCCCGGACCTTCGCTTCGGCCAGCCTGGCGGAGTGTCCGCCCGCCCCAGGCTCAGCGCCCCGAGCCGCTTGGGCTGGTCCGGCCAGGCCGATACTCAGTACGGTCAGCGAAGCGACAGCCGGTAGTGCCAGCCGTCTCGTTCTCGACTTCGAAACCACAGATATTTCCCTCCCATTTCGCTTGTCCCTCCAGAGCGCGGCGCCCCGGCCAGACAGAGCTGGGCCAAGCCAGTCACGGCATGGATCCGGAGCGCCACGAAGGGTGAGACGTAAGGAGCACCCCGAGCCGTTGCCCTGGCAGAAGGATTGGCAGGAACCTGCAAGAAGGGCGCGGGCCCTTGACTACACAGCCCAGCGAGACGCGGGAGTGTCAGTTGACCAGTTCAGTGGTGGCGTCCCGCCCGGCCTCGGTGGTGCTCCGCAGGAACTCGGCCAGCAGTTCGAGTTCGGTCTCGGCGTAGCCGGAGCAGATCTTGTCCATCGTGCCGTTCATGCCCGAGTAGAGCTGGAACATCTCTTTGTTCCGGTCCCGTAGCGCGCGGACTGTGACTGCGCGCCGGTCGGTCGCGGCCGGATCGCGCTCCCGGGTCACCCAGCCGCCACGTTGCAACCGGTCGAGGATGCCGGTGATCGTGGCCGGATGCAGCCCGGTCCGCCTGGACAGCGCGGTGGGACTCATCGGGCCATGCCGGGTGATCAGCTCCAGGCAGTCGATGTCGACGTCCTTCAGGTCGAGCTGAGCGCCGACCTGGTGGTTGAGCAGCGACAGTTGGTTGCTCAGCGCCCGCAGCGAGTCCTTGATCTCGGCGGTCAGCCGCCGGCGGCGACGAACATCCTCCGCTGATTCGGGACTCATACGAGATGCTCCTCATGTTGTACGACTTACGAACAACAGAGTAGCGCCGGTCAGCTGGATCAGCCCGGGCACTCGAACACGACCTCAGTCGGGCAAGCCGGCGGTGTCGATGTGGGTGATCCCCAGCTCGATCGCCTCGCGCAGGTGCGGGCCAATGCTCCTGCTCTTGCTCTTTGGTGGGTAGAGGGTTCTACGCCCACCCCGCCGATGCCGGACGGTGTGGGCGTGGAGCCTAGTGGTGTGTCTGGCAAATAGCTTGAGTGCTGGCGGTGTCCAGGTGGGTGCATCGCAAGGCGGAGGAGGAGCCTCGATGCTTTTCCATCGTGGCTTCTTCTCCAACGCTGCGAGGTGCCCGCCT
>JAWWPC010000013.1:0-15953 GCA_033851055.1 Kribbellaceae bacterium
GTTCCGGGGTCACCGACCCAGCGTAATGGCCCCCTCCTATCAGTTGCTGCGCCAGGGGTTGACCACGTCGAGGCCGGTATCGACGAAGTCCTTGAGGTTTCCGGTCGCCAGACGCGCGTCCCGGGTAGCGATCTGCGCGTCGAACCCGTCGATCGGCATTCCAACACGCTCCCGCTGCGTCACCACGAGTGGATAGACCGCAGCAGCAGCTGCGTCGAACGGGAGGATCTGTTCCTTGAAGGCGGAGAACAGGTCGTCAGCAGTCAACTTGAGCAGATCCCTGCGCCGGCCGGCCGGCAGACGCTCGATGCCGTAGCGGATTTCAGCGACGGTGATCGATGTCGTGTGCAATCGATCACCTCGATGAGCCACGATCCAGTCCCGCACGGACGGGTCGGGGGAAGGCTTCATCAACTCCGAGGCAACGTTGGTATCGATAACGATCATGGGGAGAAGTCAGCACCCCGGACCGGAGTGTTCCGAGCTGGTAAGTCCAACTCAACTCCACCGATTTCACCGAACCGATCCAAGATCGACTGGAAAAGATCCTCGGAGTCTCCTGGTTCGCCAACCGCTTCGACAAGAATCGCCCGAACCTCCGACTCCATCGAACGTCCGTGCTGAGCAGCCCGGACCCTCAGCCGTTCCTTCAGGCGATCATCCAGATTACGAACAGTAATCGCAGCCACAGCAGCCACCTCCCAACTGCTATCAATGCTATCGCCAGGAGGGATTGCGTCATCTCGATGCCGCAGACCAGTACAGCAAATGCTCTTTCAGGCTGGGCGGAGGCGGAGGATGGCGGTTCCGCCCTGGATAGCGACCGTGGTGATCTGGAGGTCGTTGAGCTGGGACGTGCTGCCGGCGCGCTGCCCACCCGCACTGACGCTCGTGTTCGGGGTGCTTCCGCCGAAGTCGACCCCATCCGTAGCCACCTTGCTGACGACCAGCGTGTTGAAGCCGGCCACCCGGCGGCTGACCGGGACCTTCGACCCGGTCCGGACGTAGACCTCGCACCTGGCGTCCGAACAGGCCTTCAGGTTGTAGCCGTCCGCCGCCTTCGGCAGTGCCGGGGCCGTCCTGGTCGGTGTCACGGTTGGCGGTGTTGTCGAGGTGGCCGGCGCCGAACTGGGAGAGCCCGAGGGCGCCGACACGGTAGTAGCTGCTGACGTCGAGGGCGGCGTACCGGCCCCGGAGTCGTCACCACTGGAACAGCCGGCCAGCAACCACCCTGCCACTCCGGCGACCAGAACCGTGCGGATCATGCTCGAAACCTCCTCCGATCGACTTCCCGGTCCACCCAGGCGCTCAGCCAGCCAACCCCACCTGGTGCCCATGGACCACGGAGTGCCACCTTCCTGCCACGGTCGGTACGGACTGCCGCGGGTGGACCCGATCAGTGCCGGGCGGCAACCTCGATCACGCTGTCCCGGTCCAGCTTGACATCCCAATTCGCCTCTTCGCCGTTGACCCGCACGGTCACGCCGCCGCACGCGTCACCCAGGCATTTCGCGTCGTACCGGACGCCCCAGAGCTCGAAGAACTGTTCCAGCGTAGGCCGCTCGGCGCCTGTCTTGGCCTCGACGTACACGACACCGTCGGCAGTATGGGTGTGCACCGCGGCCTGCTCGGCCCGGATCCGGTCCACACCGATTCCGGAGGCAACTTCTACCGGCTTGCCGTCCACCGTGACGGACAACTTCACCGTGTACGGCGCCGGTCCGTTGAAGTCGAGCGGGAGCGGCTCGAAACCGGCTTTGTCGATGTACGACACCGCGTCGCGCGGCGCATCCCACGGCGGCGGCCCGGATCGGATCTCCGCCGGCCCGGGCGGTGCCGGACCGACCTGGCAGCCGCTCACCACCGGCAGCAGGCTCACCGCGACGGCGATCGCCAGCGCCCTGCGCCCCGCTCTCATAAGGAGCAGGCTTTCATGCCGGCAGACTCAATCCTCGGACGGCATCAGGATCCAGAGCGCGATATAGATCAGGACCTGCGGTCCCGGCAAGATGCAACTGATCACGAAGATCAGCCGCACCACCTTCGGCGAAATGCCGAAGCGGCGGGCCAGGCCGGCGCAGACACCGCCGAACCAGCGGCCCCTGGACGGGCGAACCAAAGCGGTAGACATGAGTCGGAGTCCTTTCGGCTAGGAGGCTTACGTCCACTATGACGACACGGCCGCCTTGTTGATCCCGCCGCCCGTGACAACCAGGGCCGGTTCAGGGTCTCCCCCTGTGAAAGACCGAGCCGATCTTGCTGGTACTGTTCTGCCGTTCCTGAGCCCCCGTAGCTCAGGGGATAGAGCACCGCCCTCCGGAGGCGGGTGCGCAGGTTCGAATCCTGCCGGGGGCGCAACCAGAGAGAGCAAGTCGGCTCAGCGGGTGCTGGGCGGCTCCGTCAGGCGGCGCAGTACGGCGCTGGCGCCCAGCAGCAGGTCCAACTCCGCTGGGGTCAGCTCGGCCATCCGCTGCGCCAGCAACTCAGCCTCGCTGTGGACGACTGAGAGCAGCTTCTCCCCGCCCAGGTCGGTCAGATCCACGCGAATGGCCCGGCCGTCCTCGGGGTCGACCTTCCGCCGTACCAGGCCGGCCTGTTCCAGCCAGCGGACGACGTTCGTCGCGGTCGGCTGCGAGGACTGCACCTGGACCGCGAGCTCGCCGATCCGCTGCGGGCCGGACCTGGACAGCTCGGCGAGAACCAGCAGTTGGGTCGCCGGAAGGCCGCTGGTGTTGCGGGCCGGGCGCAGGGTGCGCAGCAGCCGGTGCATCGAGAGGACCAACTGGAAGGTCTCCTCGTGATTCAGCTGACGAGCCATGGTCATCTCCTGGGGACGGGGGCTCATCGTAGCCACGGCGAGCGCCTCACCCGAGCCGCAACTCCGGCTCGGCGAGGTCGATCCAGACCGCGAAGTTGAGCACCAGCTCGAAGACCTGCCGGGCGGTCTCACTGATCTGCGCCCCGTTGCCGGCTGCCGTGCTGAGCCACTGGCGGTCGAACAGCCGGAACACCTCGTGGTCCCGTGACGCCAGCAACTCCTTGACCTGAACCTGCAGCGCCTCGGCGTACCGGTGGTCCTGGGTCGACGGGTAGGGGCTCTTGACTCGCTCGGCCACAGACCGCGGCAGTACGTCGCGCGCAGCGGCCCGCAGCAGGCTCTTCTCCCGACCGTCGAAGGTCTTCAGCGACCAAGGGGCGTTGTAGACGTACTCGACCAGCCGGTGGTCGCAGAACGGAACCCTGACCTCCAGGCCGACGGCCATGCTGAGCCGGTCCTTGCGGTCGAGCAGCGTGCGGACGAACCGGGTCAGGTGCAGATAGCTGATCACCCGCATCCGGCGCTCATGGTCGCTCTCACCGGGCAGCGGGTCCACCTCGGCGACGGCGCTCAAGTAGGCGTCCCGGACGTACCCGGCGAGATCCAGCCGGGAGGCGAGACCGGGTTCGTAGATCCCGTCCCGCGATCCGCTGCGACCGCGGAAGGCCGCCATCCAGGGGAAGGTGTCGGCCTGCTGTACCGACGGGCTGTGGAACCAGGCATAGCCGCCGAAGACCTCGTCGGCCGACTCCCCCGACAGCGCCACCGTCGACCGTTCCCGGATCGCCTTGAAGAGCAGCAGCAACGAGTGGTCCAGATCACCCAGGCCGGAAGGCAGGTCGCGCGCCGCGATGACGGCACGTCGTACGGCGGGGTCCGAGAGGCTGGCCGGGTCGAGCACGATGTCCTGGTGCTCGGAACCGACGTACTCGTGCATCTCCCGGACGTACGGCGCGTCCGGGGTGGCGCGGAAACTGTCGGCAATGAAGTTCTCGGTCTGGCCGACGAAGTCGACTGCGAAGGTGCGGACCTTCTCCCCTTGTTCGGCCAGCTGCCCCGCGGACAGCGCGGTGATCACGCTCGAGTCGAGCCCTCCGGAGAGCAGTACGCACCGGGGCACGTCGGCCACCAGCTGCCTGGCCACGATGTCGTCGAGCAGTTCGCGAACGTGCCCGACGGTGGCAGCTACGTCATCGGTGTGCTCACGGGCTTCGAGGCTCCAGTAGCGGTGCTCACGGATGCCGTTGCGACCGGCGGTGACCACCGTGCCGGGCTCGATCTCGCGCATCCCGGACCAGACCGCGTTGCCGGGCGTTTTGGTGAACGCGAAGAGCTCGCGCACCCCGTCCAGATCGACGATGCGACGGGCTAGCGGGTTGGCGAAGATCGCCTTCGGCTCGGAGCCGAACAGCAGGCCGTCGTCGGTCTCGTAGTAGTAGAACGGCTTGATGCCCATCCGGTCCCGGACCATCACGAGTTGCTCGTCGCGCGCGTCCCAGATCGCGAAGGCGTACATGCCGTTCAGCCGCTCGGCGAGCGCAGACCCCCACTCCAGGTACGCCTGCAGGACAACCTCGGTGTCGCTGGCCGTGTGGAAGCTGTGGCCGCGGCGGCGGAGCTCGTCCCTCAGCTCGACGAAGTTGTACACCTCACCGCTGAAGGTCAGTGCTACCGACCCTTCGCCGGTGTCGGCCACCATCGGCTGGTTGCCCAGCTCCAGGTCGATGACGGAGAGCCGCCGGTGACCCAGCGCACCGTGCCGGTCGATCCACACGCCCTCCGCGTCCGGACCGCGACACGCCATCGTGTCCGTCATCGCCTGCACCGTCTTCTGTTCCGCTGCCAGGTCCCGCTCGTACGACACCCACCCGGTGATCCCACACATGCTCGACACCCGTCTTTCACAATAGATTCATTACCTATGAATCTAACTACCTGTAGTGCCGGACACAAACCCGCACCGGCCGGCAGGGTGCCTACACTGAAGCCGTTCTGAGCCGCGCTTGTCGCCTGTAGGAGGGATCGAGCATGATCGAACCCCGTCCCCAGAGCATTGCCTACCCGGCGGCGGCCTCCCGCTCGTCCCGGCACGCTCTGGCACCACTCGCTCCGCATGTCATCGTGCTGTTCGGCGCGACCGGGGATCTGGCCAAGCGCAAGCTTCTCCCAGGGCTGGCCTACCTGCAGGAATCGAAGTTCGCGCCGGATGTCCGGATCATCGGCACCGCGATGAACGAGATGACCCCGGATGAGTTCCGCGCCCACGCGCGCTCGGCCGTGGACACCTTCGGCACCCATGCCATCGGGGACGAAGGGTGGGCGCAGTTCGCCGAGCGGCTGGACTACGTGCCGCAGTCTGCTGGGCCGGACGCTCTGGCCGCGGCGGTCAAGCAGGCCGAGACCCTGCTCGGCCCGGAGGTCCGGCGGCTGCACTACCTCTCCGTACCGCCCAAAGCAGCGCAGGCGGTGATCGCCATGTTGCGCGACGCCGACCTGGTCGACAGAGCCCGGGTGGTGATGGAGAAGCCGTTCGGGGACGACCTCGCCAGTGCGATCAAGCTCAACGATTTCGTCCACGAGACGTTCGACGAGGCACAGATCTTCCGGATCGACCACTTCCTCGGCAAGGAGGCGGCGCAGAACATCCTCGCGTTCCGGTTCGCGAACGGCCTGTTCGAACCCATCTGGAACCGCAACTTCATCGACCATGTCCAGATCGACATACCCGAGTCGCTCGGGCTGGACCAGCGCGCGACCTTCTACGAACCCACCGGAGCTTTCAAGGACATGGTGGTGACGCACGTGCTGCAGGTGCTGGCTTTCGTCGCGATGGAGCCGCCGACCGCACTCGAACCACGCGCCATCAGCGAGGAGAAGAACAAGGTCTTCCGCTCGATGCTACCGATCAACCCCGGCGACGTGGTCCGCGGCCAGTACGGCGGCTACCGCAGCGAGGAAGGCGTCGCGCCCGACTCGGACACCGAGACCTTCATCGCGATGAAGGTCGGGATCGACAACTGGAGATGGGCCGGGGTGCCGTTCTACCTGCGCACCGGCAAGCGGATGGCCGAGGGTATGCGGATCATCTCGATCGCCTTCAAGGAGGCGCCCAAGACGATGTTCCCGACCGGCTCCGGGGTGGGCTCACAGGGTCCTGACCATCTGACGTTCGACCTGGCCGACTCGTCGAGGGTCTCGTTGTCGTTCTACGGCAAGCGGCCGGGGCCGGGGATGCGGCTGGAGAAGCTGTCGATGCAGTTCTCCACCCAGGAGACCGAGACCGCCGGCGATGTGCTCGAGGCCTACGAGCGACTGATCCTGGACGCCATGCGCGGCGACCACACCCTGTTCACCACCGCCGAGGGCATCGAGTCGCTCTGGGAGCGGTCGGCGGCACTGCTCGACGATCCGCCGCCGGCCAAGACCTATCCGGTCGGCAGTTGGGGCCCCAACGCGATCCACCAACTGATCGCACCGAAGGCCTGGCGGCTGCCCTTCGAACGCGAGTGGCGCGAAGGCAAGCACTGAGAGCCACCGGAATCAGGCGGCGGACACCTTGCGGCGTGGCCTGTTCCCGGGACGCCGGAGACCGTCGAGCGCCTCGGCTAGAGCAATCTCGAGATAGCTGATCCGGTCGGTCGCCTGCAGCATTCCCGCGCCGCCGGTGACCGCAGTCAGGATCGACGTGGCCGCGTGATCGACGTCGATGGTCGCGTCGATCTCCCCCGCATCCTTGAGCGCCTGTACGCCGGTGGCGAGGTACCCGTGCCAGCGCTCGAGCAGGTCGGTCACGATGGTCCGGGTGGCCGGATTCGCCAGACCCAGTTGGGATGTCAGCGCCGACAGCGGACACTGCTGCCGCTGCGTGTCGTACTTCTGGATCACCCGGCGGCGCCAGGCCTGCCATTTCCGCCAGCTGGTCAGGTCACCGAGCATCGGCAGCTGGTCTGCCAGCACCTGATCGGCCTCGTACGCCGCAACGGCGAGGAACAGGTCCGCCTTACCGTCGGGGAAGTAGTGGAACAGCTGGCTCTTGCTCGTCGACGTGGCCAGCCGGATGTCGTCCAGACCCACGTTCGGCACACCTCGCTCGCGGATCAGCGCCGCGGCACCCTCGACGATCCGCTGCCGGGTGGCGGCACCCTTGGCTGTCAGCGCTCGCTCCATGCCTAGCAGGGTACGCGATCCGCAATCAGAACCCTGGACCGATCGGTCCAATCAGTGGTGGTAACTTGTGGACTACGCGGTCCATTCGACGGACCCCGTGCCACGAATGAGGGAGAACGAGCGCAATGACTGCACGGTTGGACGGCAAGACGGCTCTGGTCACCGGAGCTACCAGCAACATCGGACGGGCGATCGCCATCGCCTTCGGCGCCGAAGGAGCCCACGTCGTGGTGGCCGGCCGGAGCAAGGAGCGAGGTGACGAGGTGGTCGAGCAGATCCGGTCCGCCGGTGGCCGCGCCGACTTCATCGCGATCGACCTTGACGGCTCGAAGAAGACCGCGGATGCCCTTGCCGACGAGGCGACCCGGCTGCTCGGCGGGCGGATCGACGTACTGGTGAACAACGCGGGCGCCATCTCCGGCGAGACCACAGCCAAAACCGACGAGGCGACCTTCGACCTGGTCTTTGCGGTGAACGTGAAGGCGCCCTTCTTCCTCACCGGGGCTATCGCGCCGGCGATGGTGGCGGCCGGCGGCGGGGCCGTGATCAACATCGGCTCCTGGGTCGCGCGACTCGGCATCCCGATCGGGGCGGTCTACAGCTCGAGCAAGGGCGCGCTGGAGACCCTGACGAAGGCCTGGGCGGCCGAGTTCGGCCCCGCCGGCGTACGGGTGAACACGATCTCACCTGGCGTGATCCACACTCCGAACCCGGACGACGACGCGACGCATCCAGCCGCGGTGATGATGAACGGCACCCCGGCCGGCGCGATGGGCACCGCCGAGGATGTCGCACAGGCCGCGGTCTACCTCGCCAGCGACGAGGCCGGCTTCGTGCACGGCGCCGTGATCGACGTCGACGGCGGCCGCATCGGAGCCGCCGTCATCGCCAAGTGAGCAGCCTCAGAACTTCGCCGCCACGGGGATGACGTCAGCGCCGATCCGCTCCAGTACGTCCAGCCTCGGTACCTGGGGCACGCCGCCGATGGCCAGATCGATGCCGAGGCCGTGCAGTCGGCCGAGCTCGTCGATGAGTTGCCCGGTCTTCTCCCCGTTCTCGCCGGTATCGAGGACCTGGTAGACGGTTTTGGTGATCTCGTCGTAGTCGCGGCCCTCGTTCTCGCAGTGCTGCTTGAGTACGTCGAGCTTGTGTTCCAACTCGGGAGCGTTGAAGAGGTTGCAGGCCTGGCCGTACTTCGCGACCAGCCGCAGCGTCTTCTTCTCTCCGGAGCCGCCGACCATGATCGGCGGGTGCGGCTTGGTCAGCGCCTGCGGAACGTTCAGCAGCCGCTCGGCCTGGTAGTACTTCCCCTCGAACGGCCCGTCATCGTCGGACCACATCTGCAGCAGGTACTGCAGCGTCTCCTCGAGTCGCTCGAAGCGCTCGGCGACCGGCGGGAACGGGAAGCCGAGCCCGCGCGACTCCTCCTCGTTCCAGCCGGCGCCGATCCCGATCATCGCGCGACCACCGGACAGCACGTCCAGCGTGGTCACCGCCTTCGCGAGCAGGCCCGGGTGCCGGTAGTGCACCCCTGTGATGAGGGTGAACAGCTTCGCGCGTTCGGTGTGTGCGGCCAGGTAGCCGAGCGTGGTGTACGCCTCCAGCATGTCGTTCTCGGTCGGACCGACGGCGGAAATCTGGAAGAAGTGATCCATCACCGCGATATAGCCGAAGCCGGCCTGGTCGGCTGTACTGGCGACCGCAGCGAGGTCCGGCCCGAGCGCAGCCGGTCCGTTCGGCCAGGTGAAGTCAGGGATCTGCAAACCGATATCCATGAACGGTGCCCTTCCGGTAATCCATCACGATCGTATGACCCAGCGAACACCCCATCGGAAGCCGGTTCAAGGTGGACGTGGCGCTGCCCGGCTGATCTGATCGATTGCATGAGCACCCATCGGATCGCCCTCATTCCCGGCGACGGCATCGGCCGCGAGGTCGTGCCCGCCGCCTTGGCCGTCCTCGAAGCCGTCGGCAGCCGGCACGGCATCACCTTCGCGTACGACGAGTTCGACTGGTCCTGCCAGCGGTATCTCGACGAGGGCGCGATGATGCCGTCCGACGGACTGGAGCAGATCCGCCGCCACGACGCGATCTTCCTCGGCGCGGTCGGCGCACCCGGCGTACCGGACCATGTCTCGCTGTGGGGGCTGCTGATCCCGATCCGCCGGCAGTTTCGCCAGTACGTGAATCTGCGGCCGATCCGTGTCTTCGAAGGACTCGAGAGCCCGGTACGCCGGGCCGTGGCCGGCGAGGTGGATCTCGTCGTCGTGCGGGAGAACGTGGAGGGCGAGTACAGCGAGATCGGCGGTCGGATGAACCGCGGTTTCCCGGAGGAGCTAGCCGTGCAGGAGGCCGTCTTCACCCGCACCGGGGTGACCCGGCTGGTCGATTACGGGTTCGACCTCGCCACCCGACGTCGGGGCTACCTGACCTCGGCGACGAAGTCGAACGGCATCGTGCACACGTTGCCGTTCTGGGACGAACTGGTGGCGGAGCGCGCGGCCCGGCACCCTGGGGTGCGATGGGATCAGGAGCACATCGACGCGTTGTGCGCGAAGCTGGTGCTGGATCCGGCCAGGTTCGACGTGATCGTCGGCTCCAACCTGTTCGGTGACATCCTGAGTGATCTGGCCGCGGCAGTTGCCGGCGGCATCGGTATCGCGCCGGCTGCGAACATCAACCCGGAAAGGGACTTCCCGTCGATGTTCGAGCCGGTTCACGGGTCCGCACCGGACATCGCGGGGCGGGGCGTCGCGAACCCGATCGGTGCGATCTGGACGGCGGCGATGATGCTCGAGCACCTTGACCATCCCGAGGCGGCGGCCGAGGTGGAGGGTGCGATCACGACGGTGTTCGCGCAGACCTCCGTGCGTACGCCCGATCTGGGCGGGACCGCGACCACCTCGGACTTCACCAAGGCTCTGCTGGAGCTCCTCGGATGAAGCTGCCGTTCAGGTACCAGAAAGTCGATGCCGACGGCATCCAGATCAACTGTGCCGTCGGTGGAGAAGGTCCACCAATCCTCTTGCTGCACGGGTATCCGCAGACCCACCTGATCTGGCACCACGTCGCGCCGGTGCTGGCGGAGAACCACACGGTGGTGGTCACCGACTTACGCGGGTACGGCGACAGCGACAAGCCTGCGGCCGGTCCCGATCACGCGGAGTACTCCAAACGGGCGATGGCGCGGGACCAACTGCTCGTCATGCAGTCACTCGGGTTCGAGCGTTTCACCGTCGTCGGGCACGACCGGGGCGGCCGCGTCGGGCACCGGCTGGCTTTGGACTATCCCGACGCCGTGGATCGGCTGGCCGTACTGGACATCGTGCCGACCCGCTTTGCCTTCGCGCACGCGGATGCGGCGTTCGCGCTGGGGTACTACCACTGGTTCTTCCTTGCTGCGGGCAACGGTATTCCGGAACGGCTGATCGAAGGCGACCCGGAGTTCTGGATCCGGACTCGGATGACGACTCGGCACCGGGGCGGCACACCGTTCGACCCGGCGGCGCTCGACGAGTACGTGCGCTGCTTCTCCGACCCGGCGGCGATCAGCGCATCGTGTGAGGACTACCGAGCGGCGGCCTCGATCGACCTCGAGCACGACGACGCGTCAGCCGGCCAACCGCTGACCTGTCCCACCCTTGCGTTGTGGGGCAGGGACAGCTTCGTCGGCAGGACGTACGACGTACTGGGCGCGTGGCAGGAGTACGCAACCGACCGGTGCGGCGAGGCACTCCCCTCGGACCACTACCTCCCCGAGGAAGCCCCTGCCGCCACCGCCGCCGCCCTCCAGGCATTCCTCCTCTGAGCCGCTCACGTCGCGTGCAGCAGCAGGATGGCCGTAGGAATGCGACCGGGAGTAGGGCGTCGGCAATATCGGGGATCATCGGACCTCTCTTTCCTGGCCCCAGACTGTCTCCGCCGAACCTGTCTTTGGTCCAATGCGCGGCCGTACGATCTATCCATGAATGGATCGGTGGAGCCGCCGCGCACGGGCGGAGCCGCCACTGGAGTGGCGGCCCTAGCGCCGTCGCTGGTTGCTCTCGCGGCGCTCGGACGAGACGCCAACGTCACCCGTGCCGCCGAGTCCGCCGGAATGAGCCAGCCGACCCTGAGCAGGTCGCTCGCGCGGTGGGAAACAGCGCTCGGGACCCGTCTGTTCGAGCGGCCCGGCCGCCAGATAGTTCTGACGCCGGAGGGGCGCCGGCTTTGCGTGGCAGCCGCCGAGGCTTTATCGCTGCTGAGCGACGCCGCTCAGAACGCAGCAGAGTCCAAGATTCCGTCGCTGGCGCTAGGCTTCCAGGGTTCTTTCGCTGCAACGATCGTGGAGGAAACAGTTTCCTCCTTCCGAGCGCAGCACAGCGACGTTCAGTTCCTGCACAAGCACGGGCCCATCGACGAACTGCTCGACGACCTCACTACAGGCCAACTCGACATGGCACTGGTCGCACCACGACCCGACGCGGCCTTCGGATGGCTGCACCTGGGACGGCAAGCTCTCGTTCTCGTTGTGCCGGCACGCCATCGACTGGCCGAACGACGGGAAGTGCATCTCTCCGAACTCGCCGATGAGGAGTTCATCTCCCTCGACCAGCGCTTCCACCGCAACACCGACGCCCTCTTCGCCGACGCAGACATCGCGCCCAAGATCGTCATGATGGCCGACAACGCCCGCACCATACGCGACTACGTCGGTAGCGGCTTCGGCCTCGCGGTCCTGCCCTCAGACACCAGCGTCAACCCTCGAGTTCGCACGATCGCCATCACATCCCCGCACGCCATCCGGGAAGTAGGCCTGGCGTGGAACAAGCGCCGACACCTGTCCCCGACCGCCCTCGCCTTCCGCCATCACATCGAACTGCTCTGCGAGCAGTACCCGGGTTGGGCTGACCTACTCGACGGCTGAGCCGCCAACGTTCGGCAGCCGGCTACGTGCCCTGATGCGTGACTGCATGAATCGGCGTGGCGGGCATTGGATCGATGCTCCCGCCGGCGGCAGTCTGGTCATTGTCAAACTGAAGCGACCGGCCACCCTTCATGGCAGAGCGCGGGCTGAAGCTTCGATTCAAACCATTCTGTGAATGAGGTCATCACGATGAGTGAATCAGGTAAGTCCGTCGCCGCGAAGCTGAGGCGTCGCGTATGGGCTCCGGCGGCGATCGTCCTCGCCGCCGGAGCAGTTTTGGGATTATCCGCCGGACAGGCTCCGGCAAACGGGCCTAAGGAGTCGGCAGGGGTGCACAACCTGTCGACTAGCCAGCCTGCCCATCAGCCGAAACCGACCGTCGTACTGGTCCACGGTGCCTGGGCCGACGCGTCCAGTTGGAGCGGCGAGGTTAGGTCGCTGCAGAACGACGGTTACAACGTGCGTGCGATCGCCAACCCGGTCGAAAACCTGACCACCGATGCTGAGTACGTCCATGACTTCCTTAAGTCGATCCACGGACCGATCGTGCTGGTCGGCCACTCCTACGGCGGGGCAGTGAACACGAACGCCGCCGCCGGACTGCCGAATGTCAAGGCTCTCGTCTATGTCGACGCCGCAGCACCTGCCCCTGGAGAGACCAACGGTCAGCTAAGTGGTGCCGACTCCGTACTTGCGACCAAGTCAAAAGCCCAGTTGTTCACGACCACGACGTACCCGAACGCTCCGAAGGGGGCATCCGAGCTATACCTGAATGAGGACGTCTTCGTGCACAACTTCGCTAACGACCTGCCGCGTGCAGAGGCCGAGCAGCTCTGGGCTTCGCAGCGTGGTGCGTCAACGGTCGCATTCGACACCCGGTCCAAGGCGGCGGCGTGGAAGTCGATTCCCTCTTGGTACTTCATCAGCTCGGGTGACCAGATCATCACGCCGACCTCGGAGCTGGCGATGGCGCGCCGCGCGCACTCCCACATCACAATCTTCCACGGCGGCTCGCACTTGACTCTGATCTCCCACCCGGACGCCGTCACCGCCGTCATTCGATCGGCAATCAGTTCGGTTCGCTGATCTCGGCGCGTCGCAACCTTTGTGGTCACAGCACTACGGAGCGATTTCGAGGGTGGTGATGAGGTGGTTGGTCCGGACGCGCTTCGGCGCCACCGGATGGTCGGCTGACTCGATGATCGCGCGGGCCATCTTGACGGGATCGCCGATCGCCACCGCCCCCGTCGGCCGCGAGAGCCCGGATCTGCCCGACCGGTGTGTCGGCATACCTGGGTAGCGCCTCGCTCATGGACATGCTCCGGCTGGCGAAGTCGGTCCGCGCACCACCTGGCTCGACCAGCGTGACGTCGATGCCGAAGGAGGCGACCTCCGGGACCACGGCCTCATAGAAGCCGGGCTCATCCCAGGGAAGGCCGCTTGGCCGCCCATACCGGACGGCTGCAGGATCCGGCCGCCACCCTGCTCGCGCAGATGCGGGATGACCGCATGGCCGAGCTGGATCGAGCCGACCATCTTCGTGTCCAACTGCCGCAGCACCTCTTCGTCGGCGAGCTCCTCCGCAGCACCGAGCAGGGCCGCATTCGACACGACCACGTCGATTCGCCCGAGCGCCGCGAAGGCCGCATCCACGACGGCCCCGGATCGCGGCCGTGTCGGTGACGTCCAGCGTCGCGATCCACAGCTTCTCCCCGTCGCGCCCGGCATATGGAGAAAAGCAGCAACAAAGGACCTTCTGGCCCCGGAACTCTCGCGCAGATTCGGCCTACCGGAGGACGATCCGCGCGACCCCCGGCCGCGGGCATTGGCCGCCGCAGCGCTGGGTTGCCTGGACGCGGCCGACCTTGCCTGGGCTGCCTCCGATGGGAAGGCCGATATGCCGGAGCTGATCAAGCAGGCCATGGCCGCAGTACGGGCTGACCAGTAGTCAACGTCGTAACGGCATTATCCTCGGCGCCATGAAGCAGATCATCGTCATCGGCGTCGGGGCCGGCGATCCGGACCACGTGACGATCCAGGCCGTGAACGCGCTCAACCGGGTCGACGTGTTCTTCGTGCTCGACAAGGGCGAGGTCAAGCAGGAACTGGTCGAGCTGCGCGAGGAGATCCTGGCCCGCTTCGCACCGGACCGCGATTACCGCGTCGCGGTCGGCCGGGACCCGGAGCGGGACCGGACCAGCGCGGCGTACGTCGAGTCGGTGGACGACTGGCGGCGCCGGCGCGCGGATGTGTGCGCGCGACTGATCTCCGCGGAGCTGGGCGAGGACCAGATCGGCGCGTTCCTGGTCTGGGGCGATCCGTCCTTGTACGACAGCACCCTGGCGATTCTGGACGACATCCTCGCCCGCGGGGAACTCAGCTTCGACATCGAGGTGATCCCGGGCATCAGCAGCGTTTCGGCACTGGCCGCGCGGCATCGCACCGGTCTGAACCAGGTGGGCCGCCCGATCCAGATCACCACCGGCCGCCGGTTGGCCAAGAACTGGCCCGACGACGTGGACGATGTGGTGGTGATGCTGGACGCGCAGACAGCCTTCGCCGCGCACACCAGCGAGAACGCGGACATCTACTGGGGTGCCTACCTCGGGACACCAGACGAATTACTGATCTCAGGCCCGCTCGCGGAGGTCGCCGACGAGATCGTGAAGGTGCGCGCCGAAGCGCGCGAACGCAAGGGCTGGATCATGGACACCTATCTACTGCGCCGACGTCGCTGACAAGAGGCTCGGCAAACCCACTCTGATCATTCTTCAGTAGTACGACGCATCCGGCCGGCTTCTGGCTCGGGCTCTGGCACGGCGTGATCTGCCCGATCGCCTTCCTCGTATCGCTGTTCAACGACCACGCGAACATCTACGAGGTCCACAACAACGGCAACTGGTACAACTTCGGCTTCATACTCGGCATCCTGATCGCCGCCTCCGGTGGCGGCGGCATCTCCCGCCGCCGCTCCTGACCCCCAAGCCGCCCAACCGCTCCAGCTGCACTCCGCCGCCACCCGCGTCGTCGCGAATCCAATCCGGTACCGAGACAGTCAGACAACACCACCGACCAGCCCGACACCAACACCGACACCGACACCGACACGATCAGCCGTCGTCGCAGTCGACCAGCCGGCGCTCAAATGCCGAGATACCCAGGCCCAAGCGCTCAGGCGCTCAGGCGCTCAGGCGCTCAGGCGCTCAGGCAACAGCATCACCGCGACCCGGACCGGCGCCGACCCGATCAACCCGCGTCGTCGTCAGTGCCGTCGATGCGATGCGTGCCCGTGCGATCGACCCTCCACCTGAACCCATGCGGGCTGGTCCACTCCCGCACCCGGCCGGGCAACCGCCGCAGCCTCCAGCGACCATGCGTCTTCACACGGTGATGAAACCGCGACTCAGGCGCAAGATTCCCGGTGCTGGTCTGCCCCGGTGGGCCGGTGGTGTCATAGGGCTCGATGTGGTCCAGGTCGGTACCGAGGGTGGTCTCGGCGGTGCCGTACGGGAACTGGTCCACCGGGTCCATCAGCTTAACCCGCTCCCGGATCCGGGCCGGAATCTCATAGCAGTCAACGCTGACCCCCTCGTTCAAGTCGATCACCGGCTTCACCACCACCTGACCATGCCCGACCAGTTCAGCCAACAGACCGACCTGGAACGGCCCGGCTCCCTCCACCCGGACGATCCCCTGACCGGTGGCGAGGGTCTGGTCGGTCAGGTGCACGTACAAGACGCTGCCGCCCCGGCCCCGGCCCCGACCACCGGTGCCACCGGCACCACCTGCACCGGCACCACCTGCACCACCTGCACCACCTGCACCGGCGCCGGTGGTGAGGCCGTGGTTGTAGGCGGCCTGCCGGATCGCGGCCAGCTTCCCGGCCAACGCCTGCCGGGAGAACGGATCCGGCCCGTCCGCACCCGCACCCTCGGCGCCGATTCGTGGGCCTGCGCCCGCGCTGGTGCCGGCACCGGTCTCGGCGCGGGCACCGGTCGCGATGTCGGCACCGGCCGCGATGTCGGTACCGGTCGCGATGTCGGCACCGGTCGCGGCGTCGGC
>JAWWPC010000284.1:0-2812 GCA_033851055.1 Kribbellaceae bacterium
ATAAAACCATCCTATCCACATGTTTTATATTTTTTGGCCAATCAAAATGAGAATTTTAACATGAAATTTCGAAATTATGTCATAAACACAGGTTTTCAAAAAAGCAAACTCTTGTACCACTCATTTACTCCACTTATAAATTCAGCAAAAATGTATTTTAGATGTCTAAAATAAAGTACTAAAGTTGCACATCAATCATTTGAACTGGAGATGTGAGACACATACAAAAATGTCGAAAATCAAGATTAAAACCTTGTGGAACAAAAGGTTTAATCTTCAGTTCGCATTTTTGACATTAAAGGCGATATCAGATTTGTCTCAGTAGTTTGCACCAAATAAAATATACGCAACTTTAATACTTTATCTCAAAGATCTGAAATACATTTTTACAGAATTTATAAGTGAAGTAAATGAGTGGTACAAGAGTTCGCTTTTTTGAAAACCTGTGTTTATGACATAATTTCGAAATTTCATGTTAAAATTCTCATTTTGATCGGCCAAAAAATATAAAACATGTGGATAGAATGGTTTTATATTCAACCCAATAGTTTTTGTAGCCAGAATAGAGAGTAGAAGCTGTTGAAATATTCAGGAATACCAGAGGACGACATTTTTGATCGCATCATTTCCTTTTTTGGAAGAGTCAAATATTCGAAGTAGGTGCTCCATCAACTGTACCACAACCTTTAGGCCTCTATATTTCATTAGTTAAATATCAATAAATGTCAAAGCCCATGGCCAAATATTTTATTTGTCCAATATAGCATTGAATACATGAAAATGGATGGTACAACATATATTCATGTATTCAGATGAATTTCAGCTACCAGAATCGATTTTCAAGTGTCTAAATTAATGCATACACCTGTGTCTGTGTGTCCAAGCAGATTAGGCCAACTGATATACCATTGCCGAGTTTTTGAACACATTATGCCGATCACCAAGTCGGCGCCGACTTGATGCCGAAATTTTGAATATATTTATCCACAGGCATGCCTATTGCCATTAGGCCAACTGCCATGCCGAGGTTTTGAATATATTTACCCACAGGCATGCCTGTTGGCATTAGGCCAACTACCATGCCGAGGTTGTGAATATATTTATAGGCCAACTACCATACCTCTTGCCAAGATTTTGAAAATATTTACCCACAGGCATGCCTATTGCCATTCGGCCAACTGCCATACCTATTATCTATTGACGAGATTTTGAATTTTACCCGCAGGCATGCCTATTGCCATTAGGCCAACTGCCATGCCAAGGTTTTGAATATATTTATCTACAGGCATACCTATTGCCATTAGGCCAAATACCATGCCGAGGTTTTGAATATATTTATAGGCCAACTGCCATACCTATTACCTATTGCCGAGATTTTGAATTTTACCCGCAGGCATGCCTATTGCCATTAGGCCAACTGCCATGCCAAGGGTTTGAATATATTTACCCGCAGGCATGCCTATTGCTATTAGGCTAACTGCCATGCCTATGGCCGAGGTTTTAAATATATTTCTAGGCCAACTGCCATGCCTATTGCCGAGATTTTGAATTTTACCCGCAGGCATGCCTATTGCCATTAGGCCAACTGCCATGCCGAGGTTTTGAATATATTTATCCACAGACATGCCTATTGCCATTAGGCCAAATACCATGCCGAGGTTTTAAATATATTTCTAGGCCAACTGCCATGCCTATTGCCGAGATTTTGAATTTTACCCGCAGGCATGCCTATTGCCATTAGGCCAACTGCCATGCCGAGGTTTTGAATATATTTACCGGCAGGCATGCCTATTGCCATTGGGCCAACTGCCATGCCTGTTGCCGAGGTTTTGAATATATTTACCCACAGGCATGCCTATTGCCGAGTTTTTAAACATAGAATGCCGACTGCCATGCCTATCATTATGGCCGATGTTTTGAATATATCTAACTACAGGCATACTTATTGCCAGGTTCAAGTTTTTGAACACCAATAGGCATGCCTATTTGCATTTGCCGATAAACTGACAATGCCTGCAGCCTAGTATTGCCGATGTTTTACACATTAGGCCGACTCGTATGCCTATTTTATATATATAATCATTTTTATTTATGTATACACTCTTGGTGTTGTATACACATTTTATTTCTCTACTGAATTGTGCCGAATAGGCTTTCAGATTATTTCCGAGTCATTATACAGCATGCCGAGTCATTATGTGGCATGCCGAGTTTTTTGTTTTTTATATATATGGCATCGGACATGCTTCGGCGGCTTCGGCAGGCTGGTTCTAGACGACTACAGTGTATTTTTATAATTCTATTTTAGTGCCTGCCAAATTGTAATTCGGTGGAGAGTGGCCAAATCGTCCGGCACGGCTACAGTGTGCCGTTCGCTTGGCCGTGTCAACGCTACAGTGTAGCTTACCTATGTGTGGGTTACTAGTTGTACTGTTAACAACAGAGGACTATGACGACAGTAATACTTCCTAAATAAGAAGGAGATCGAAATAGATCTTATAGATCTGATGGCTATGCATAGTAACCATTGTCCTTGCTCGAGTGTGTGTTGCACTGCCTGCAGAACAATAAGACTGCGCAGCCATCGAGGTTTGCCATGAGGCCGTAATAGACCTAAAGCGATGACGATAGGAAGGGAAACCTCCTCCGAGTAGTCGTAGCTTAAGGACCGGTCGACTGTTTCGAAAGAACCGGAGCAGCGTGATCAATAGAGCGTCGAGGTCGATGTTAGATTGATTACATGAAGGAAAATACGTAGCTATACGCTTATGAGACAGTACGGGGCCATGTGCTGAGGAACTGCATGCTGAGA
>JAWWPC010000022.1:0-17133 GCA_033851055.1 Kribbellaceae bacterium
AGTTTGACTCGTTCGCGGATCCGGTCGGGGATTTCGTACGCGTCGACGCTGACCCGGTCGTTCAGGTCGATGACCGGCTTGACGACGATCTGGTCGTGGCCGAGGAGTTCGCTGAATTGGCTGGCGACCATCGGGCCGTACTGCTCGACCCGGAGTACGCCTTGGCCGGTGGCGAGGGTCTTGTCGGTGAGGTGTACGTAGGCGATGACCTGTCTCGGTCCGCGGCGGCTGCCGGCGCCTAGCCCGGTGGCGTAGGCGACCTGCTTGATCTCGGCGAGTTTCCGGGCCAGCGCCCGCCTCGAGAACACATCCATCGCTGGCCCGCCCTCACCCGGCCCGTTCTGACCGTTGTGGTCTTCGTCGTCGCGCCACGGCTCGGCCAGGATGCGGGCAGGGGTGTCGAGCGGGTCGGCGAGGTCGCTGCTGCCCGGGTGCGGCGCGTCGCGGTCGGCCTCATCGTCCGACCCGGGTTCATCGGCCGGGTACCAGTCATCCGCCACAGCGCCAGCACCACAGCCACCGCCAGAACCAATACCAGAGCCAGCGTCAGAGCAATGGTCAGAGTCGTCGCCGTCGCTGGCGGAGGCTTCCTGGCCGCAGGCATCGTGACCGCGGCCAGGCATGTGGTCACCGTTGCGATCGTCACCGCAGCCGCCGATGGCCCCGTCATCCTTGCCCTGGCTGCCCTGGCTGCGGTGGACGTTGCGGCCGCGGCCAGGAGCACCGTCACCGCTGCCGTTGCCGTCACCGCTGCCGCTGCCGTTGCTGCTGGCCACACCGTCGCTGGCGCCGTCGCAGGCGGAGCCCTCCGGGCCGTCGCAGCCTGGCATATGGGCACCACCGTGATCGTCACCGCAGGTGCCGGCCACACCGTCATCGCCATCATCGCCGCCGTGGCCGTCGTGGCTGTCGTTGCGGTCGCGGCCGCCGTGCCTGCTGTCGCTGTCGTGACCGTGGTTGCCGTCGCTGCCGTTGGCCGCGCTGTCGTGGTCGTGGTTGCCGTCGCTGCCGTTGGCCGCGCCGTCGTGGTCGTGGTTGCTGTCGTTGCCGTTGGCCGCGCCGTCGCCCTTGCCGTGGCTGCGGTGCTGGGCGGCGTTGTTGCCGCCGCCGGAGTTGACGCCGCCGCCGGAACTGCCAGAGTTGCCGGTGGTGTCGCTGGCTCCAGTGTTGCCGCCGTTGCCGGTGCCGCCGGAGTTGCCGCCGGTGTCGGTGGTGTTGGTGGTGGTGTGGGTGGTGGCGAGGTGGTGGGCGACTTCGAGGAGTTGGTGGGCGAGGGCGGGGTCGGCGATGATGCCGATGGCTTTGGCGCGGCGCTGGTCGAGGGTGTCGGTGTCGCCGAGGGTGCGCAGGGCTTGGGCGATGTCGTCGATGGTGGCGTCGAAGCGGATCACGTCGCCGGTGGCGGCGCGGACGTAGAACGATTTTGTGCCGTGGTCGTCGCTGCGCCTGACCCAGACGCCGCGGGAGCGGGCGTGTTCTTCGGCGGCGGCTTGGGCGGCGGCCGGGTCGGCTTCCCACAGGGCGGCGTCGACGATGGTGTCCAGCCGGACCGGGGTCACGGAGTCGACGATGGCGGCGACTCGCCGGTCGACCAGCGCGGCGGCGTCTTCGGGCAGGGGCCGGGTGGCGCGGGCGATTTTGCGGGCTTTCCACACTTCGGCGTCGCCGGCCAGGACGCGGGCAAAGGTGAAGGGGAGGCGGTGGCGCAGTTCGACGGCGTCGCTCATGTAGGCCTTGGCGGCGGCCGGTGACATGCCCATCACGGCGCCGAACTCGATCGGGGCGAATTCGGCCATGGCCGGGCAGCCGGCGCCGCCGTAGACCCGGCGCCGTTCCCCGCCCGGGCCGGCCGACCCCGGGTGGGGTTCGTGGTGGAGGTCGGCGATGCGGAGGGCGTGGAGCAGGCCGAGGACCTCGAGGCGTCGGTGGAGGGCGTGGCTTTCGGCGGCGGCGGTGAGGACCGCGGCCGTGCCTAGCTCATCGACGTCGTATGCGAACAGGTCTTCGAACATGTCTTGACTGTATCGCACGCCGCAGACAGTTCCCGAACCGCTGCTGGACCGGTTTCCCCCTTATCCACAAGGGGAAATCTCACACTAGCCAGCGACTCCCGAACGGATATACGCGACGGCCCGCAGCCTCCGGACCCGGCTGCCCCGCCTCAAGTGTCGCTCCGCGATCGCTGCGCGACGGCCGCCGGCCGCCCTGACCCCGGAGCCTCCGCGGGCCCCTCGACAGGCAGACAGCACGGACGTGCCCACGGCCTGCCCCGACCGACACGCGGCGCCCGACACGATCACGTAGGCGCAGAAGACACCCACCAGCTATTTGCCAGACACACCACTAATGTCCCGAATCAGGCGCGCAGCCTCAGCTCCAGCCAGGTGACCAACCGCTCCTGGGGGTCGTCCAGGTCGATGTCGAACCGCTCGCTGATCCGGCGCACGCGGTAGCGCAGCGTGTTCTCGTGAACGAACAGCGTCGCGGCCGCAATGCGGGCCTCCCCGAAGGAGTCGAGCCAGGCGAGCAGTGTCTTGGCGTGCTCGGTCCCCCGGCGTCGGTCATGGTCGAGGAGTGCTTGGACCGGGCTGACGCCGAGGTCGAAGGCCGGGACCGCGGTCGCCCGCAGCTCGGCGAGGACCACGCGGCTGCGCACATCGTCCGCGGTCGCGACATCGACGTCGTGCTCGTGGGAGATCGCCCTCAACACCGTGTCCGCCACCCGCCGACTGGAGTGGATCTCGGTCTGGCCGGCCGCGATCGAGCCGATCCCCACGCAGACGGAGAACGAGGACGTGCGTGCGACGGTTCGCACGACGTCGCGCGCCACACGCTTGAGGTGCTCGCGCGCGCCGGTAGTCTCCTGCACCGGCACGAGCGCGTAGACGGTCGTACCTGAGATGGCACACACCGAGGACGGGTGCCAGGCGCCGCAGTAGACGCCGGCCACCTCGAGCAACTGTGCCGTACTGATGTCGGGGTCCACCTCACCCGACGCGGGGCCGAGCGCGAGGACGGCATACGAGAGACCGCCGTCCAGCCCGAGGCTGGCCGCAGCCGCGGTCGTGCTGTCGCCTCCGTCGAGCAGGGTCATGAGCGCCTCGACCCGTGCCCGCCGGTGAGGATCCGCGGTGGACCGGGACCGGATGAGGTGCAGCGCGGTGACGGAGGCCGCCTGCTGGAGCGCCTGCTCGGCTTCGTTTCCCAAGGGCTCGTGCTCGATCACCCAGATCGTCCCCAGGACCTCGGGTCCCGACCGGACCGCGATCGCCATCCGACCGAACTCGCCCTCCCAGACCGGGCCTACGTGGACGACCGCCCCCTGTGGGTCGGTCTGCGGTGCCTCGTTGTTCTTCTTGGCCTCACCAGGCACCTGGCGCCCGAGGATGGTCCTGCGGCGCGACTCGTCGATCTCCTGGTCCGGGAGGTTCGAGTGAGCCAAGACGCGGTCGGAGGCGTCCTCGATCGTCACGGCCCCACCGACGGCGTAGGCGATCTCGTTGGCCAGCGAGAAGAGGTCCGAGGACGGGCTCACGGAGAAGCCCCGGACGCTCCCGAGCCTCGTGTGGCAGGCCGCGGCGATGAGCCGGTCGAGATGTCGCCACGACATGTCCTCCGGCGTGATGAACACGGCGACCCCGAGCTCGTCACCGGCCTCGCGGATGATGCGCGGCTCGATGCCGGCGGCCTTCACCACGACGGCGGGGCAGTCGCGTCGCGCTGCCTCGCGGACCATGTCCAGGAGTTCCGCGTCGCTTCGGGCCACGTGCGCCGCAAGGAGGATCCGGTCGGACGCCGAGCCCTCGTCGTCGAGTCCAGCGACCAGGGGTCCGGTGAGGGCGTCATCGGTGCCTCGTGGGGCGCAGACGAGGTGAAGGATGTGACTGCCCAGCGTCTCGATCAGGTCCCCTACGGAGACCTGCGCCAGCTCTTCAGACGGGGTGGAGGTCGACCCGTCGTCCTGCCCGTCGTCCATTCCAAAAATCGTAACGCGCTCAGCTGGGAGGGCTCGCGGCCATCGACCGGGGTGCAGGGCCGGGAAGGAACCCCGGGCCTGCCGGGGGGTCACGGGGTGCCCGGATGTAGTCCTCGACCGGCGGAGAGCCCCGCGGAGCGTGGTCCGTGGATGCGTGGGATGGCGCTCAGAAGGGCTTGTGTGTAGGGGTTTCTGGGGTGTTCGAACAGGTCGGCGCAGGGCTGTTCCTCGACGATCTCCCCCCGATAGATCACGCTCACCCGGTCACAGAGTGTGCGGACGATGGACAGGTCGTGGGAGATGAAAAGGATCGACAGCCCGATATCCCGTCTCAGGTCCGCGAGGAGATTGACGATCCCCGCCTGGATCGAGACGTCGAGTGCTGCCACCGCCTCATCCGCGACGAGCAGTCGCGGGTTCACCGACAGCGCCCGGGCGATTGCCACGCGTTGGCGCTGACCTCCTGACATCCCGGCCGGGCGGGAGTCGAGGATGGTCGTCGGCAGCTGCACCATCTCGAGCAGCTCCAGGCAGCGCGCGCGGACCTCGCGCCCCCGCAGCGTGCTGTGCCTCTTGATCATCTCCGACAGGGTCGACCGGATGCTCATCCTCGGGTCGAGCGAACCGTACGGGTCCTGGAAGACCATCTGGATCTCGCGGCGGTCGGTGAGGCTGCGCCGGTTGCCGAGCTGCCGGCTGTCGAAGACAACGCTTCCTGCGTCGGTGGGCTGGAGCCCGACGATCACCCGCGCCAGAGTCGACTTGCCCGACCCGGACTCACCTACGAGGCCCACGACCTGGCCAACCCCGACCGAGAGCGAGGCCTTCTGCACGGCGTAGAAGACGCCCTTGCCTTGCTTGTGGGGGAAGCCGACGACGACGTCCGTGCACTCCAGCAGCGGTGTTTCGGTGGTCATGCTCGTGCTCCGTCCGGCTCAAGCTCGTCATCGGGGGCGGCGAGGCCCCCCACCGGGTGTCGGCAGTGGACCACGACCTCGGGCGCGGTCGACACGTCGGGCACGGGGCCGCTTCGGCAGTCGTCCTCCACGCGGTCGCAGCGCGGCGCGAAGGGACAGCCAGCAGGTCGGTGCGACGGGGACGGCGCGCTGCCGGGGATGGTGCGCAGTCGTTGCTCGATGCGGTCGACGTCGGGCGTGGACTGCAGGAGGGCACGGGTGTAGGGGTGTCTGGGGTCGTCGAGCGCTGCACGCAGGTCCTGCCGGCTCTCCATCACCTTGCCGGAGTAGAGCACTGTCAGCGAGTCACACAGCTGCGCGACGACGGCGAGGTCGTGGGTGACGTACAGGAGTGCCGCGTCGAGCTCGTCCCGGAGGTGGGTGAACAGGGAGAGGATCTGCGCCTGCACCGTGACGTCCAGAGCGGTCGTTGGCTCGTCGCAGAGGATGAGGCGTGGCTTTCCGGCGACGGCCGCGGCGATCATCACGCGCTGTCGCAGGCCCCCCGAGAGCTCGAAGGGATAGGCGCCCAGCTTGCTGGGTGCGTCGTGGATGCCCACGAGGTCCATCAGGTGCAGCGCGTACTCCCGCGCCTGTCGGCGTGACATGTGCTCGCGCCGCCGGACGGCATCGACGATCTGCTCGCCCACGGGCGTGACGGGGTTGAGGGACACCGAGGGTTCCTGGAAAATCATCGAGATCCCGGTGCCTCGGAGTTTCGCGAGGCGGGACGAGCGGCGGCCGTCCTGGCTGGCCGAGACGATCTGCTCCCCCTGGAACGTGATGCTTCCGCTGGTGACGGCGATCGTGGGCGGGAGGATGCCGAGGATCGCGCGCAGGGTCATGCTCTTGCCCGAGCCGGACTCCCCGACGAACCCGCGTGCCTCACCAGGGCTGACCGTGAAGGACACGTCCTCGAGGATGTGACTGGTCTGCGGTCCCTTCCCGATACTGACGGTCAGGTTGTCGACGGAGAGGATGGGTGCCGCGGCCGCGCGTTCGGTCATGGGCGGTCCTACCGCTCGATCCGCAGGACGTGGGCGAGGCCCTCGCCCACCAGCGACAGAGCGAGGCTGGTGAGCACCACGGCGGCCGCCGGGAAGAGGGTCAGTCCGAAGTTGCCGGCGGCGAGGAATTGCTGACCGTCCGCCATCATGGCGCCCCAGTCCGGCGTGGGCGGGACGATGCCGAGGCCGAGGTAGCTCAGCGTCACGATGACTCCTACGTTCATGACGATGTCACTCATGGCGAAGACGATCGCCTGGGTGAGGACGTTGGGGGCGATGTGGCGAACGAGGATGCGCGGCAAGGAGATGCCGCCGGCGCGACAGGCGGCGACGAACTCGGTGTTCCGCAGCACCATCGTCTCGGCGCGGACGATGCGGGCGTAGGCGACCCAGGAGACGGCGGTGATGGCCACGAAGATCGTCCACACACCGCCGCCGAGGACGAAGACCAGTGAGATGACGAGAATGAAGAACGGGAAGGCCGTGACGATGTCCGCGACCCTCATCGCGACCATGTCGAGCCATCCCCCGACATACCCGCAGACGATGCCGAGGGTGAGACCGATGAGGAACGGCGCGGCGACGGCGACGGACGCGATGGTCAGGTCGCTCCTGGCTCCGTAGAGGATCCGGGCGAAGACATCGCGGCCCAGATTGTCGGTGCCGAGCAGGTGGGTCCCGGACGGGGCGAGGAGAGCGTTGACCGGGTCGGGTTCGATGGGGTTCCAGCTCGTCAGCAGCGGCGCGGCGATGGCAGCCGCTGCGATGACGACGAGGATGGCCAGTCCGAGGAAGAGTGGCACGTTCGTGCGGCCGCCCCGTGACGGCAGCAGCAGTCTCGTCTGGACTGCAGGGGTGATGGCCGGGGTGACGGCGGGGATGTCGCTCATGCCAGCCTCGCCCTCGGGTCGAGGCGGGCATACGCGAGGTCTGTCGCGAGGTAGACGACGACCACCAGGAGCCCGAACACGAGCGTGCACCCCTGGACGACGAGATAGTCTCGGTTGAGGATGCCTGACATGAGCATCGACCCCATCCCGGGGATTGCGAACACCTGCTCGACGACGAGAGCTCCGCTGGCGAGGCCGCCGACCTGGATGCCGAGAATGCTCACCCCGGAGATCCCGGCGTTCCGGAGGACGTATCGAGTCCTCACCACGCCCTCGGCCAGGCCCTTGGACCGGGCGAAGGCGACGTACTCGCTCGACAGCGACTCGACCATCGCCGCACGCAGGCCCCGGATGAGGAGCGGGACGACGCTCAGGGCGATCGTCAGGGCTGGCAGCACGAGGGAGAGCGCCCTTCCGGCGAGATCACCGGGGTAGCCGCCCGCCGGGAAGATCGCCACCTTCACCGCGAGAAAGAGCAACAGCATGCCGCCCACGAAGAACGTCGGGGATCCTTGCAGGACCGCGTTGACGACCCTCGTGACGTGGGCGACGACCCCGTCGGGTCGGGTGGCGCTGAGGGAGGCCAACGGGACCGCGATGACCGCCGCCAGCACGGCTCCGAGGACGATCAGCGCGAGCGTCACCGGAAGCCGCTGCGCCAACAGCGTGGAGATCGGCGTGCGGAAATAGAGGGACTGCCCGAGATCTCCGCGGACGGCACCCCCGAGGTACGAGAAGTACTGCTGGGGCAGGCTGCGGTCCAGACCCCATTGGTGGCGCAGAGCCGCGACAGCGGCCTCGCTCGCCTTGTCCCCGAGCGCGTTCCGCGCCGGGTCGCCCGGCGCCAGCCGCATGAGGACGAAGGAGATGGTGACGACGCCCCACACCACCGGAATGGCGAGGACGAGTCGACGGACCAACCAGCGCACCATCACGCCCTCCTCAGTGTCGTCACGTTGTCACTTCGCCAGCGAGACGTTTTTGAGGAAGTAGTTCCCTGTGGCTCCGGGGTGGAAGCCGCGGACCGACGCCGAGTAGGAGTAGACCGCAGGTGCGTAGTAAAGGGAGACGTACGGCACCTGGTCGAGGATGATCGCCTGCAGCCGGTCGTAGGACTTCTTGCGGGTGGCTTGGTCCTGGTTCGAGCTCGCGCTGTCGGCGAGCTTTTGCAGCTCGTCGTTTTTGTAGAAGGTGTAGAGGAGGTTCGAGCCGCCGGCCGGGGTGCCGGCGAACCGGGCGATCTCGTCCGGGTCGATGACATCGGTGGTGTAGTAACCCAGCGACATGTCGTAGTTCCCGGCCTTCGTGGCGGTCCGCAGGGCCGACGGATCGAGTGTCTGCAGCGTCACGGTGATGCCGATCTTGGCGAGGTTGGCCTGCAGGAGCTGAGCCTGGCTGGCGGAGTTCTGGTTGCCGGCCGACGTCACCAGGGTGGCCTTGAACCCGTTGGGGTAGGTCGACTTCGCCAAGGTGGCCTTGGCTGCGGTGAGGTCGAACGGCAGACCTTTGTCGGTCGAGTTGTGGCCCCACGTGGCGGGTGACAGGAAGGTCGTGGCGATGTCGCCGTTGCCGAACAGAACGGCAGACCGGATTGCGTTCTTGTCCACTGCCTGGGCGATCGCCCTGCGCACGTTGACGTCGTCGAAGGGCTTCCGCGAGGTGTTCATGCCGAGGTAGTCGACCTCGCTCGAGGAGAAGGTGTCCACCTTGAGCCGGGGCTGAGCCTTGACGGCCTTGATCGTGGAGTACGGCGGAAACTCGTTGATCTGGATCTGGCCGCCGGCCAGCTGGGTGGAGCGGGTGTTGCTGTCCGCGACGACCGTGAAGGTCACGGAGTCGAGCTTGGGCTTGCCCGTGTCCCAGTACTTGGCGTTCTTGACGAGCTTGAGCTCGCTGCCCTTGGTCCAGTGGTCGAAGGCGAAGGGACCGGACCCGATGGGAGCCTCACCGAACGCGGCGGCGGTTTTGCCACCGTAGTTGGCCGGGACGATCGAGTTGGCGTAGAGCGCCATCGTCGAGGGCAGCGGCGCCCACGGCACCTTCGTCTTCAGGACCACGGTCTTGGCGTCCGGTGTCTGGATGTCGCTGATGACCGCGTCGAGGAAGTAGAACGGAGCGTCCTGCTTGCGGTTCTGGTCGATCGAGAACTTCACGTCGGCCGAGGTCAGGGGCTGACCGTTGCTGAACGTCACCCCATCACGCAGGGTGAAGGTCCAGCTCAACCGGTCCGCGGACTGCTTCCAGGACGTTGCCAGCGAGGGCTCGACCTTCAGCCCGTCCTGCGACGGCACCAGAAGGGTGTCGTAGATCTCCTCCATGCACCAGATGGACGCGTTGTCGGTGGGGACCGACGGCACCAGGCTGCTAGGTTCGTCCGCGCGGGCCATGACCAAGTCACCTCCGGCCGTCCCCGGTGCGGTGGGGGCGCCTGCGGCCCCACCGCCGGCGGAGCACGCGGCGAGCGCGAGCGCCACGGTGGTCAGCGCGATTGCGCCCCATACCCTTGGATGCCTCACGGGGGTTCCTCTCTCCGGCTAAGTGGCCACGGCCGGCGCGGACGCCGGATGTCGGCAGGCTACGGAACCCGAGGGGGTCGGCGAGTTGTCCGCTGCAACAAAAAGCGCGCCCCAAGTTGGTGATCTTCGATAGCAGTAGCGCATTCCTCCTCGCTTAACGTGGGCCGGCAGACACCGTGTCGCCACCCGGTCGACCGTGCCGCAATCCACCCCTTCCGATCCGATGGAGGACGACGACGTCATGTCGACCGAGCACCTGCAGATTTCTGTCGAGGACGAGCTCGACGCCTACTTCGGGCAGTACACCGCCGCCGGGGCATCCAAGGCGTTGGCCTACGGCCTTGTCGGGCCCGATGGCCTGATCCACAGCACGGGCTTCGGCGAGGCGGACGAGGGCGGCACCGTTCCGGACCTGGACACCGTCTTCCCCATCGCTTCGATGTCGAAGAGCTTCGTCGCGTGCGCGGCGCTGCTCGCTCGCGACCAAGGACTCCTCAACCTCGACGACCCCATCACGCGGTACTTCCCCGAATTCACCGCGCTCGGGACCTTCGACGACCCGTGCGACCCGCCGACGATCAGGATGCTGTTCAGCATGTCTGGCGGTCTCACCGAGGACAACTCATGGGTCGACCCGTTCATCGACGCACCGGTCGACGACCTCTTGGCCCGCGTGGCGAAGGGGCTGACCTACAGCCACCTGCCCGGGACGGTCTTCGAGTACTCCAATCTCGGCTTCACCCTGGCGGGGCTCGCCGTGGGTCGGGCGGCCGGTCGCCCGATCGAGGAGTACGTGCGGGACGAGCTCTTCGTACCGTTGGGTCTGACCAGCACGTGGTTCGACAACGCCGCTCCTGCGGGCTCTCCGCACACCAGGGCAACGGGCTACTCGCTCGACGAGGAAGGGGCTTGGACTCCCTTCCCGCCGGTGGCCTCGGGCGCGTTCGCCGCGGCCGGCGGCATCCAAAGCACGGTCCGTGACCTCGCGGTCTGGGTGACGTGGCTCGGGTCCGCTTTCCGTCCCCCGACGGAGAACGACCTGAGCGTCGTGAGCCGCGCCTCGCGGCGTGAGCTGCAGCGCCTCCACCAGATCGACATCCCCTCACTTGCACTCGGCCCTGATGGCGGATATCGGGTCGGTGTCAGCGGGTATGCGCTCGGGCTCATGGTCGCCCAGGACCTCCACCGTGGCAAGATCGTGTCGCACGCAGGTGGCCTCCCCGGCTTCACACTCTTCATGATCTGGCACCCCGACTCCGGCCACGGCCTCATCACCCTGACCAACAGCCATCGCGGGAACCCGGTCGCGCTGACGCGCGACGGGCTCTTCCGCCTGCTCACCCGACACGAGACCCCGGCCGAGACGATCACGCTGTGGCCGGAGACCGTGGACCTGCGCCGATCCGCCGAGGACCTGATCCGCAACTGGGACGACGACCTCGCCGCCCAGATCTTCGCCGAGAACGTCGACTTCGACCGGCCGCTCGCGGAACGCCGCGCGGAGATCGAGCGGATGGTGGCAGAGGTCGGACCCCTGGCGGCCCCACGACCGCTCGCGGACATCACGTCGGCGGCCACTTCGGCAGACGTCACCTGGACGATCCCGGGCGAGCGCGGTGAGCTGATCTGCATGGTGCACCTCACTCCGGTGAAGCCGGCCAGGATCCAGGAGTTCGAGGTGCGCGCCACGCCCCTCGACTGTCCCCGTAGCGCCCGGCCCTTCGACATCTCCCCCCGTCGGGCTGGCCTTGGCGCCGCATCGATCAGCCCGCTGCCCAACGTCCGGGTGCTTCTCCCGCAGGGAAGGTGACGATCGCCGACCTGACTTCGCCTCCGGATCGGGCGGCCGCGACACGAGTTGCCCCGGCCCGACCGTGATGATGGCCGTCGGACCAGGTCAGATGTGGCAGTAGGACGCTTCGCGGCGGCCGGTCCTCTTCCAGTAGGAAAGGCCATCTCGCCTTCCGCCCGGCTCGCCATCGGCGGATCGAGGCTTTAGCGTTCGTCTGCTTTGTGCAGGACGGTCGGTAGCTCGGCGACTCGGAGGTCGTCACGGTCGTCCTTAGGTTGCACGGTGGGCAGGGCGAGCAAGTAGGGGTGATCCGAGCTGCGACGCGGGCTCCCCGGGCGAGGTCCGCACGCAAGGCGTCGGAATCCTCGACAGTACGCAGGTAGTGGATTCCTTCGAGGTCGCCGGCGAGGCTTGCGCCGATGATGAGGAATTTCTTCGCGGGGGCATGGTGGCTCCTCAGGTCAGGTGACGACGAAGTTGGCCATCATGGCCATGTCTTCGTGTTCGGCGTTGTGGCAGTGGAAGAGGTAGCGGCCGCGGTAGCCGTCGAAACGGGTGATGACTTCGACCGCCTCGGCCGGTCTCAGGTCGACGGTGTCTTTGAGTCCGCCGTCGAACGACCCGGGTGGCCGCTTGTCGCGGGACAGGATCTGGAAATTGATCAGGTGCAGGTGGATCGGGTGGTAGGCGTCAGCGACGAACCGCCAGATCTCCACGACACCGAGCCGGGGACGGGCCTCGACATAGGACGGGGAAAATGGCCTGCCACCGATGACCCATCCGTGATGTCCGTGAACCAGGCCGGCCCGGAAGGAGAATTCGCGGGTCGCGACCGCTTGTGATCTATGCAGCGGTTCGATCGTGCCGAGCTTGGCCGGGACTCGGCTGTCGTCGGGTGCGCGGTGGGTGATCTGGAACCGCATCACCGCGCGGGCCGCTCCGGTGCCGAGACGGTTGATGAGGGTGACATGGCTTCCGGGCGGGTAGCGGCCGAAGTCGAGGACGATGTCGTAGCGTTCGGCCGGGCCGATCGGAAGGTGGTCGTGGGTGCGTGGCGCGGCGAGCAGGCCTTGGTCGGATCCGATCTGGATGAACGGATCGCCGCCCGCTGGTGGCGGGTCCAGGGCGAGGTCGTAGCGGCGGGCGTTGGAGCCGTTCAGGATTCGCAGCCGGTGGCGAGTCGCGGTCACCTCGTGCACGGGCCACGGCGCACCATTCACCAAGATCACGTCCCCGAACACGCCCGCTGCGTACGCGTCTTCGACACCCGGTGTCGTCCGCAGCGTCGGGTCGATCGAGGGATACCTGAACGATCCGTCCTCGTTGAACGCGCGGTCGGTGATCATCAGTGGGATCTCATGGTCACCCGACGGCAGGCCGAGAGCGTCCTCTTCGTCATCTCGGACGAGATGGAAACCGGCCAGGCCGCGATAGACCGCCGGGCCGGTGAAGTCCATCCGGTGGTCGTGATACCAAAGGGTCGCCGCGCGCTGCTGGAGGGGGAAGGTGTAGTCCCGTTCGCCGTGCGTCATCTGGGCCGACGGGTCGTCCATCTCGTGCGCGCCGGTCCAGCCGCTCATCGGGAGCACCATGTCCGTGGGATAGCCGTCGGAGTCTGCCGGCGTGCGCCCGCCGTGGAGGTGTACGACGGTCGGCACCGGCAGCTCGTTGCGGTGCCGCACGACCACGGCGCGTCCGCTGCGTGTCTCGATCGTGGGCCCGGGAAAGGTTCCCTCGTAGCCCCAGATAGGAGTACGGAGACCGGGCAGGATCTCTGCGGTCGCGGCGCGTTGGGTCACGCTGTACTGGTCATGGTCGCCGGCCCGGCTCACCGCCTTGAGCGTCCGGGGGATCGGGAGCGGGACCTGGAACCGTGCGGGCAGCCGGGCCGTGCTGCGGAGAAGCTTCCCTGTCTCGCCGGGCCCGCCGACAATTTGCGGAATGGTCACGCCAGCTGCGGCCACCAGGCCGGCGCCACCCGTCAGGGCGAGAAATGTTCGGCGGGACATGTGATCGCTGGTCATCGGCTTCGGCCCCCTCGCACGCCGGGTCTCCAGATGGCCGGCACGGTCACAACGGCGCCGGTGATGAGGACAACGCCGAGCGGGATATGCAGATTCAGCGTTCCTGCCATACCGGCGAAGTACTGGATCGTCTCGCCGAGGGCAGGACGACGCTCGCTGCCGTAGGCCATCGGGCTCCGCTCAGCGTCCAGAGCACGATCGCGCAGCGCAGCTGTGCGTAGCCGACGGACGCCACCACGTTCGCGACTTCGGCGTGTAGATGAAGCATGTCGTAGACGCCGCCGAGGTACAAGCCCGCGAGTACCGGCTGCGCGAAGATCACGACCGCGTGAACGGTGACCACACCCCGCATGGCGGCAAGCACGCCTCGCCATGCCCCAGGACCGGACGCGTGGCAGGATTTGATCAGCGCCAGGCTGGGCGTGGGCCTGGTCCCAGCGCCAAGTCGGCACCCATGCCCCAGTGTCATGGACACGAATAGAAGCCGATCGATGCCAGAGAGTGCTCAGTCTCGTGTGGCGACGTGACGCCTACCGCTCCACGTCCGCGGAACGTTTCAAAACCCTCGCGACCACAACACCTTTCCCGACCTCATGGCCCTTCTGACCGCCCGCAAGGGGAATCCGCTTGCCAGTCGCTCGAGGGGCCGTCCGGACCGTTCGGTAGGTCACCGCGGTCATCAACGTCGCCGTGAAGCGGGCGGGCACCAGTTGCGCAGTGACGCCACCGGCCGGCTCTACCTCGGACCCGAGGTGGCTATCGACTGGCACTGCCTCTGCGACTGGCACTGCTTCTGCGACTGGCACTGCTTCTGCGAACTGGTCCGACGCAGCAAAACCGCACAGACGACCAGGCACGAGCGGGAGTTGCTCCGCCGCGCCGTGCACCTGGTCCGCGGACCGGGTGCACGACTGGCCGCGCGCCGGGCGCCTACTCATGGATCGCCCGCGTCCACCTGGAGCGGGTCGTACCCCATCTCGTCGTGCAGACCGCGCATCGGCTGGCCGAACTGACTCTCGGCGACGACGATCCCGCCGGTGCCGCGGGCGCAGCACGGGCGGGCCTTCGGGTGGCGGTGGGTTCGGGAGCCTCTCTGGCGTGACCTACTAGTGGCCGAGGACCTTCCACCTGGCCGCACACAGACCCGACGCGTGAGCTGACTGACCAGCGCGCCACATCCGTGCAAACACTGTGTCGACGAGATCTCGCTGGAAGGGCCGCAAGCCGGTGAGGCACGGCGGGACCAGTTAGCGTGCCGCGCGCCGCCACCGGTAGCTGCGGCCGACTGCCCAAGACCCAAGGTCAATGCCCTACAGCCGTCATCGTCATCCAGAGGGTATGGCCGGCTGCACCAACACCGAGGAGGTACTCACCATGAGCGAGACAGCCAAGGTGCCTGGCGTGAAGACTCTGGATATCCGGCTGCCAGACAGGCTGCACGCGTAGTCGCTCCGTTAGTGCTGCGCTCACTCTCAAGAGTGGCAGCATTCGGCTCGTACTCAACTGGAATGGGAGCTGCAGCCGCGACAATGCGTGATCCACGCGGCTGCGATATGCGGTTGTCGATTCCGGGTGGCAGCCGTACGAGGCGGCGCAGGGGCTCGCCAACGTGCGGCCAGCCCGGATCCAAGGGGACGAGTCCCGCTGTCGTTCAGTTGGCGGCTTCGAAGGCCTCACGGATGTCGTTGGGGATGCGGCCGCGGCCGTTGACCTCGTAGCCGTTCGCGCGCGCCCATTCCTTGACGGTTCTGACGTCTGCTCCCACCTGAGTGCGCTTGACACGCGCGCCGCGAGAAGTCCTGAGCGTCAGGCAAGCTTTGATGTACGGCGTAAGTGCCTTGCGGAGCGCGTTGCCGTTTTTGTTGTTGAGGTCAATCTCGTAGGTCCTGCCATCCAGGGCGAAGGCGATGGTCTCCCCCTTGCCGGCTGGGATGTTCGTGCCGTCGAGATCGTCCGTGAGGAACACCTGCGTACGTTGCGCCAAGGAACTCGGCCTCCAAATGATGATAGTTGTCGCCCACAGCATGCACTAAACCCTACCGACAGCGCCACGGGCCTGACGTCATTGGGCTCAATCTAACAAATACATGGGCGTCGGCAGCAAGTCGAGCAGTCAATTTCTGCGGCAGCTCCACAGATCTGAAGATATCCGCCCATCATGGCCTCACTCGCCAAAGCTCGTTGCAGGTGGATCACGAGGCGAACGACGCCTCGGCACCTGCAGTTATCGCCTCGCGCTGTCGTCTCAGACGTTGATCGTGCGTTGGATCGAGTCGACCGTCGCCGGCGATGGACACAGCAGAGCGTATATGGCGAAGAAACCGTTGCCCTTGCCGGACATGGGGGCAGATCTGGACCAAGCCGGTTCACCAGGATGCCAAAGGCCGGCCCGACATGTTCCAGGCGCGGGCTCACTATCGCGACTTCGATGGGCGGACGCGTGACGTGACCGCGCGAGGGAAGACCAAAACCGAAGCCGCGAACAGCCTTCGGTCGTTCCTGAAGGAACGCGTCAGGCTCAGGGATTCCGAGGCGCTCAGGTCGAGCGATCGCATCTCGTTAGGCGCCGAGTTGTTCATGGCGAACTTACAGGCCCTTGTGGATGAGGGCGTCCGGTCGCCAGGTACGTACGACACATATCGTTACCACCGAGACAAGAACATCCTGCCTCGCATCGGCAAGGTCCGGTTCGCCGAAGCGACCACACCATTGGTCAACGAGACAATCGTGGGAATCAGGGATGAAGTCGGCGTCGCGAGCGCGCGGACATGCAAGAGCATCATCTCCGGCACCATGGCGATCGCGGTCAGGCATGGCGCCCTTACGTTAAATCCCGTTCGCGAGATCGAGATCCTCAGCAAATCTCGGCGCGAGCCCCCTCGATCGCTGACCGAGGAAGAGCGCGAGGGGTGGTTCGAACTCGTGAGCCAGGACGAGCGAGCTGTCCGAGCGGACTTGATCGATATCAGCAAGTTCATGCTCGCCACAGGCGAGCGAATCGGAGAGACCCTGGCCGTCCGCTGGGGGAACGTCTCTCTCGAGACCCGTGAGGTCGACTGCAGCCACCAGATCCAGCGGATCAAAGGCAAAGGCTTGGTGCGTCTTCCCGTGAAGACGGAGGCCGGTGAAAGACTCCTGCTCCTTCCGAAATGGGCGGTGGCCATGCTTCGGGCCAGATGGAAGCCGGGGACGCCGCTCGACTCTCCGGTCTTTCCAGACTCCAATGGTGGGTATCGCGACCCACACAACGTGCGCAAGAGTCTGCGGGATGTCCGTCAACCTGTCGGCAACGAGAGGCGACGTGAGTTGGGTCGCGTGCTCCGGGCTCATCGACGGAAGGCTGGATTCACCCAGTCAGACGTCGTGACCAAGCTCGGCTGGAAGAAGACACGGCTCAGCCTCATCGAGACTGGCAGAGTCAGACTAGAGCCCGAACAAGCGGCCACTCTGGCCGAGGCTTACGGGCTTCCCAGAGCGGACCGAGCCTCGTTGCTGGAGCTCACCGAACTCGCCGGAATCCGCTCGCTAGCCGACGAGCTGGCTTGGGTCACGTCCCATAAGTTCCGCAAGACCACAGCGACGATCCTCGACGATGCCGGCCACTCCCCGCGGCAGATCGCCGACCAGCTCGGACACTCCCGCACGACAACAACGCTGGACGACTACATAGGCCGAAAGGTGCGCAACCCAGCTGCCGCCGAAGCGCTCGATGACGCCCTCCGGTCGATTCACGAGCAGGATCGGCAGGCGCCGGAGGGCCCTGCGTAGGGATGGCAAACGTCGCCTCGAAATGGGCAATCGCGGGAGTAAAGGGCGACTTTGGCCACTTTCGTCCATGCAGTCCAGGGCATATGCCCTGGTCAGAGAGCCGACGAGGGGACTCGAACCCCTAACCACCGCTTTACAAGAGCGGTGCGCTGCCAGTTGCGCCACGTCGGCGAGTGCCCGCCCATCTTAAGGGATCCCCCGCTC
>JAWWPC010000023.1:0-10798 GCA_033851055.1 Kribbellaceae bacterium
CCGCGGCGCCCTCATCCGCCTGGTCGGCGCCGTCCTGGCCGAACAGCACGACGACTGGATAGAAGGACGCCGCTACCTCGGCCTCGACGTCCTCGCCAAGTCCCGACTCACCACCATCACCCAACCAAAGGAGACCACCACCAACACCGACCTGAAGGCGCTCAGCGCCTAACCAACCCAAGGATCACGCGACACGACCGCTACACCACCCCGCTGGACTTGACCACACACAGAGGGGTTGTTCCCAGTCTGGGAGCCGCCCCTCTGTCGTTCCGTCTCAGTTGTTCCTAGGCCGGGCTAGGACGTGAGCAACTCCGCCAGGCGGTCTAGGAATTCGGTGAGCCAGTCCAATCGTGATCCGCTGCGGGCAATACGGAATCCGTGGCGGCGGCCCCAGAACGCAGCCTGGACGGCATGGAGCTGGGCCCAACGCTGGGCGCGTTCGCGATCGAGTTCCGCCGCCTCGGCGAAGACGTCCAAAATGCGGTGGACAGCCTTGCGCAGGTCGCCCGCTTCGAGGAGCGTCAGCCCACGCGCCTTGAGCAGCGTGCCACCGTCGTAGGCAGGGTCTCCTGCGTACCCCTTAGGGTCGACGGCCAGCCATGGCTCACGGTCGGCCCGCAGGATGTTTCTGGCGTGGAAGTCGCCGTGGATGACGGTGTCCGGCTGGACACGGCCCAGCTCGCGGATGGTCGCCACGGCGGCGTCCACCGCGTAACGCGACATTGTGTGCGTCAACTCCCCGGCATCCTTGCGCAACTGCTCCTCCCAGGCGTTGGCCTGCTCCCGCAGCCGGGGCAGGCCGGGCGGCGCAGGGATGGCCAGTCGGCGATTGATCCGCCCAGCGACCGCCGCAACCTCATCGCCGTCTTCGACCTCAGCTAGGGTCGACGTCTGGATCCGCTCCAGCAGCATCGCAAAACGCTCGTCGTCGCGCTCGTGCAGCAGAACCGCTCCGCGCCCACCCCACGCCGCCAACGCGTCCGGCTCATGGACGTTGCCAGGATGTGGAAACGACACCTTCAGCGCAGCGGTTCCCTCGGCCCGCCGTCGCACCGGGACGATGACCCCGACACCACCGTGCATGACCTCGCCATCCGGCACGCATCCCCAGCGCCCCAGCAGTTCGTCCACGATCCCAGGCAGCTTGGCGAGCCACACCGCTCCGGGCTCTCCTTCACGCTCGACAGTGCTCCGCGCGAACGCCTCTGGGATCCCGATCATTCGGGCACCTTACGCGCCGGACCACGTCCACGAGCGTGAACAAAATGAGGACCGGCGAACCTGAAGATCTCCGCCGCAGCCGAGGGCGTCCACGCCCCACGGGACCTGCGAGTCGGCCATGAACGCGGCCTGCTCGGCGGGCATGTCACCGGCGAACGACGCGGGAAACTTCTCCCGATCCTGGAACAGGAAGCCGTCCTTCGGCGGCAGGATCGGTGATACGGGCGCGTCGGGTCGCGGATCGGCGATGAGCGTGTTCACCGACTCGCCCTCGTCCGGCGCGAACGCCGCGATGTACACCAGCGCCGCCCACGTTCAGGTCTATGCCCGCCTCGGTGATGACCGCCCCGCCGTAGGAGTGGCCGACGAGAACGACAGGCCCGTCCTGCGCGCCGATGACCTGCCGCGTCGCTGCGACGTCCCCCTCGAGCGAGCCCAAATGTCAAGGGGACGCTAGCCCGACGGGGTCGGGCAGGTTGTCGCCATCGATGAGGGCGCCCTGGGTGCGCAGCGCCGACTGCACCTCGCCGACGGCGACCGCGCCGGCGTGGGCGTGGGCGTAGTGAGCCGCGGCGACGCCGCAGGCCTGCCCGGTGGCGAACGCGGTGCCCATCACCCGAAGCGACGCGCCGGCGTATTGGTCGCCGTCGGCGGTGCGACCGGCCGCGAACAGGTTGGCGGTATCGACGCTGGTCAACGCGCGGAGCGGGATCTCGTAGACGCCGTTGCCGCCGGGAAGCCGGAAGCGGCTTTGCGTGGTCTGTGCGTCGTGCCACTCCATGCCCCACGCGCCGAGCGCGACCGCGTCGTCGAACCGGGCCGCGTGCTCGACATCAGCCTCGGTGAGCTGGTAAACGCAGTCGATGTGCCGGCTCTCGCGGGTGCCGAACGACGGGCCAGTCACAGCCAGGTAGGCGTTGTCGCAGCCCTTGATGGTGCGGATGACGTCGAGGTAAGCCCACGCCTGCTTGCGGCCGAGCCGTTCGGCGGTGCTGATTGACGCTGCCGAGCGGGCGTCGTAGGCCTCGCTGACCAGGTAAGTGATGACGTCGCCGGACAACGGTACCCGGGCCAGCATCGAGGTGTCCTTCGACAGCGGCCCGACGCCGGCTTGCTTGGCGGCGTGAATGGCCGCGTGCCAGGTTTCCTCGGACAGGTCGGCGTCGGGAGCGATCCCCCCAAATCGGGTACCGAGCGTGCCGAGGTTGACGAAGCCTTGGTTGCCGTAGCGGGTGCTCGCGCCCGCGAACCAGGCTAGGTCGCACTCGCCGGTCGCATCGACGTACGCCGCCGCGGTGACGGTGTGGTCGCCGGTGTGGTCGTGGTAGGTCACCGACCGCACCAGAGCGTCGTCACGGTCGGCGCGCACCAGCTGGGCGTGCAGCAGCACCTCGACACCGGCGTTCTCGCACACCGTGTCCAAGGCGTACTTGACCGCTTCGCTGTCGAGCAGCATAAAGACGCCGCGAAACTTCACTGGGCCCTCGACGCCGCCGAGCCGCCGCAGCTCGGCGATGACCTGGGCAGCCGCACCGGCCACGGCGGGACGGACCGGATCGGTGATTGTGTACAGCCCGCAGTAGGTCTGCACACACTTCAACGTCGCGGCGCCGCCGAGGCATCCAGCCGCCTCGAGCAGCAGCGTCCGCGCGCCTGCTTGCGCGGCGCCGACGGCGGAGGCGACGCCCGCCGACCCCCCGCCGACGACGACCACGTCGTAGTGCTCGCTGTCTACTTGCCTCACCGGCTGCCTCCTTCCTCACACTGTGCCCAGCCGCTCGAATACGTCCGGATTCTGCCTACCACGATTGCCGCTGGCGATCGGACTGTCTATCCGGGCCTCGTGTGTGCGTCATCGCCCAGATGCACTTGAGGAGCAGACAGCCCAGCCGCCACCGGCCAGGCCACGCTGACCGTGCCCGAGATCCAACGGCTGCTGGCCAGCGTCACAACCCCGCATGATCGTCGAATTCGAGTCGATGGCATTGGAGCTGCCCCGACGCTTGACCGCGCGGGCACCATCGCGCCGCCGATGTTAGGTTCGCTGGCGTGACCGAGCAGATCACGGCCGGGCAGTTCCACGCGGCCGACGATGTCGAGGACTGGCGCTCCCTCTACCACGTGGTCTCGGCCCACTTCCGGACCGGCTCGCTGGCCAAGGGCATCGCGTTCGTCGATGAGATCGGCCGGCTCACCGGGGGAGCCGAGCAGCAGTACCTCAATGTCGACCTACGGTCCGCCGGCGTCACGGTGTCTCTGGGGATGCGCGACATCGCGCTGGCCCGGCGGATCTCGGCCGCCGCCAAGGAACTGGACATCCCTGCCGATCCGACCGCCGTGCAGCTCGTCAACGTCACCCTCGACGCACTCGTCGGCGCGGACGTGCTGCCGTTCTGGCGGGCGCTGCTTGGTTACCGCCAGATCGGCGACGACTACCTGTTCGACCCGTTGCGCCGCGGTCCGGGCTTCGGGTTGCAGCAAATGAATGCGGCGCGCCCACAGCGCAACCGCATGCACCTCGATGTCGCCGTCCCCCACGATCAGGCCGAGGCCCGCATCTCCGCCGCCCTGGCCGCGGGCGGCCATCTGGTCTCCGAGGCGCACGCGCCGATGTGGTGGGTGCTGGCCGACGCCGAGGGCAATGAGGCGTGCGTCGCCACCTGGGTCGGCCGCGAATAGCGCGCATATCGTCACGCTCGCCTGGCCTGGCGGGACAGTGTCCCTGCCGGCGGCCACCCAATTCCGACTCCACCACGCGAATGCGCCTGGTCTCCGGCATCACCTGCCATCACAGACGAAAGATCAACGATCCGATTGGGGATTGTTGTCCGGAATATTCAGGTCCGGTCATCCATCACCTGCTCGCGGCAGCGGCCACCGGCGCACCGCCACCCTTCTCCCGCACGCATTCCCACAGCTCACACGGCGAACGTGAACTGCCGCACTAGGTAAAGCAGGCATCGGCCTGGATGATTCACGTCCTGGGAGCGGAAGTCGAATCGTTCAAGCAGTGTCTGTCGCTGATCTACCTCGTGCTGCCGTAGCGCCAGCAGCCCATCGATCTTGCATACATCGGCGGCGGAACCACCCAACTCAGCTTGGATCGTCGAGACCGTGTCTCGAGGCACATCAATTGCATCCTCTTGGCGTACTACTCAATGATCATGGCTGATCCTGTAGCGCCTGGCGTGCCGGGGTGAAATGGCGGACCGCGTGCCGGACATCCAGCCGACCAGGCTCCCCCAGGGCCAGGGAGCGAGGGCAGTCTTTTGCACGATCCCCCATCCGACTCGCACCGCCGGCAGCGTTTTGAGGGGCTGTTCGCTGCCCATCACGGTGCGGTCCTCGGCTACCTGCTGCGCCGTAGTGACGCAAATCCTTGGACAGGTAGCCTGCGGGCATGGCGACGCATTGGACACTCGGCTGTGACGCTGCCGATCCGCACCGGCTTGCTTCCTTCTGGGCAGTTGCCCTCGGGTATGTGGATGAACCGGGTTACGACGACCCGGGCGGCGCATCAATCATCGATCCGGACGGCAAGGGCCCGGCGATCGGCTTTCTCAGGGTGCCCGAGCCGAAGACCGCCAAGAACAGGATGCACATCGACATCCGGGTGGCTGGCGAGGCGCCATGGGACATGGCTGAAAGGGAGCGGCTCATTCGCGCGAAAGTGGCCGAACTGGCTGCTGCCGGCGCGACAGCCGTGCGCGAGGAATCCTACGGTGGGCCTCTCGGGCATGTCGTAATGCGCGACCCCGAAGGAAACGAGTTCTGCGTCGCCTGACGCCGGCCCAGTTCACGACCGACCGGATCATCTGCGGCCTAGCACTCCAGCCGTAGATCGTGATCTTCATGCCTGGGCGGCTTGTCGGTGGTAGTGGCTGGCCTGGGATCGGGCTTGGTGGCGGCGTCGCCAGGCGGACCAGCCCAGCCGGTGGGCAACGTCGTGGACGGGTTGGATGACCAGGGCGATGAAAAGGCGTTGGATCTCGTTGCAGGTGAGCGGTATGAGGGCGTCTTGTGCAGGGCGGCGGGCGTGCTCGTCTGCTCGGACGCCGGCGAGGAAGGCGTGCGCGAGCATGGCCAGGGTGACCCAGCGGGACCAGGACGCGTAGCGGCGGACCTGATGCTCGTCCAGGGCGGCCAGGCCCTTTCCGGATTGGAAGAACTCCTCTACTCGCCATCTTGATCCAGCGACTCGCACCAGCGTGGTCAGCGGCACCGGTGTGGGCGAGTAGCAGCGGTAGTAGGCGAGTTCGTCGGTGCTGCGGTTGCGGCGAATCAGCAGTTGGCGACTGCCGGGCCTTGGGTCGGCGAGGTCGATGACGGCCCAGTCGTAGAAGCGGTGGCCCTTGGCTCCGGCCCCGGCGGAGAGCCTCTGCCAGGCCCGTTTGGGCACCTTCTTGGCCAGCGTGTCTGCACGGAACTTCCCCGCGCCGGTGGTGACTTCGTGCGAGCAGGCCACAGCGAGGATGTAGCCGGTGCCGCGTTTCTCCAGCGCGTCTCGCAGCTTGGGGTTGCCGCCGTAGACCTCGTCGCCCGCGACCCATGCGGCCTGGTGGCCGGCGTCCAGGAACCGGGCGACCATGCGGGCGGCCAGCTCCGGTTTGGTGGCGAAGGGAGTCTCCCCGCCGAGCCCGGCGGCGCGGCAACGGTCGGGGTCGGAGGTCCAGGAGCGCGGGACGTACAGTTCCCGGTCCACTGCCGCGTGTCCGCGTCGGCCGGCGTAGACCAGGTAGACGGCGACCTGGGCGTTCTCAATCCTGCCCGCGGTGCCGGTGTACTGGCGCTGGACGCCGACCGTGCCGGTGCCCTTCTTCACGTCCCCGGTCTCGTCGACCACCAGCACCGCCTGGTCGTCGTGCAGGTGCTCCACCACGTAGTCGCGCAGGTCGTCGCGTACCTGGTCGGCTTCCCACTTGGCCCCGCCGAGCAGGTGCTGCATGCCGTCCGGGGTGGCCTCCCCGGCCCACTCGGCGATGGTCCAGCAGTTCTTGCGCGGCAGGTCCGACAGCAACCCGAGCACCAACTGCCTCGCCCGACGCCGGGGTTCGACCCGCGCGAACCGGCCCGCTATTCGGCTCATCAGGCCCTCGAACGCCTCCTGCCAGCGGGCAGGGTCTACGCTGTGACCTGCGGCCACCGCATGATCTTCAGTCTTCACACACCGATGATCAACGGTGGCCGCACCCGTCTCCACAGCGCGTCAGGGGCGCGCAGCGTCCGCCCGCCGTCCCGTGTCAGGAGGACATGTGCAACGTGGCGAAGTCTGGTGGGTCGAGTTCGACGAGCGGCGGCTGGTCGTACTGCTGTCGGGAGACGACGCGTCCGGGATCCGAGTGGTGCAGGTCGTCGCTCCGGCGGGCGTCGACATCAGCGGTCTGGGCGTCGAAGTGGTCGTAGGCGCCATGGAAGGACTGCCCTTCGAAGGCGTGCTGCGGTTCGCGTTCCCGCGTCCAGGCTTTACCCCTTGCACGTGGCTGACCACCGTGTCCCGGGACGACCTGATCGAGCGGGCGGGCGCCCTGTCCTCAGCGAAGCTCAGCGAGATTGAGGATGCCCTCCGTCTCGGTGGACTCGGGTAGGCCGAGAAGGAACGGACGCCCCCGATGGCGTGGTTGATCTCGTCCAGATGATCGACGCTGGCCACCTGTCTCCTCGACGCCCCTCACCATCGAGATCACGATCTACGGCTGGAGTACTAGGTGGAGCAAACTTGCAGATGGGCAATCGTGGCCACAATCCTGCTCTGCGGTGGCGGCTAGCTGGATCAGCGACCTCTGACAATCAGTTCAAGGCGTAGTGGATGTGGACACGGTGGTCTCCTTCGGTGACGGTGAGGTCGATCCTTCCGGTGATACCGCTCAGCCCGTCCGTGCCCGAGCCGGGGACGGACTCGTAGTACAGAGTGACACTGTCATTCATGCTGCCGTACTGCTGCAGCACGACCGTGCCGCGCAGGCCGTCGATGGTTCCGTCGAACCTCTCCAGGGCCACGTACCCCGCTTTGCCTCTTACGGGATCACCGGCCGAGAGCATGAGTCCGCTGCTGGCGCCCGACATCCCGCCCGTCCAGAGCTTGGTGAAGTCGTATCGATCCGTCATCTCCAAATGGGGGGCGGCGGGCTGCATGTCGATGGTGAACGCGGCGGTTGTCTCACGAACAGCGGCTGACGTCTGGTTGCTGTGCATGCCCAGAACGGTAAACCTTGCGCGTATCGCTGGGCTTGTAGAAAAGCGACAGGGACCAGCAGGTGTCCGACGCGGTTCCGCAGCCGTTCGGTACCTGGCACAGTCCGCCCTGCGCCCGGAGCACCAAGGCTCCAGCCACCTGCTGTGTCGTGGACCGTTGCAGCTAGCAGGAATGCTGGCAGCACTGCTAGCAGGGGCTTGAGATGGCGGCTGCCTGTGAGGATTGCGAACGGCGGGCGCGGCATCGTTGTCACTGTCTGCTCTACAAGGAGGACTAGCAATGTCTCCGACATGCGACGTCTGCTGGTGAGTCGTGAGCGAGGTCATGGATCCCTCCGGGGTAGCGCATACGAGGAGATCCATGTCTTCCATCAGGTCCTTGGGCAGCCGCCCGGCACTGCGAAAGGTGGACGAGTGAGCAACGACGCCGTATGGGTACGGGGTGTGACAGGAATTCAACTGCATCACACCACCGATCTTCAGGATGCCGGCCGCTTTCTGGGCAATGCCGCCATGGCGCTGCGCGCCGCGCATGTACGGACCGGCGACGACCGGTACTCCGACCTGGCCACGCAACTCAAGGACGTGCTGGTACTGGCGCGGGAACTGGAGGACGAGGCCCGAGCCGGACTGCACCGGCTGCACACGACGGACCCAGACCAGTTCCTCCGCTCCCGCGACGGAGAGGAGCCGTGGCCCGGCGAGATCGAGCCAGGCTTCATTCCGCGCCACACCTGCAAGGACACGTGCCTTTACCACGATCACCAGGTGCTGGAAGCCATCATGCAGTGCACCTGCGGCCGGCCGCCGTGCCGGGCGTGCGCGATCGGCGGCCGACCCTGACCGCCGCCCGCGTTCGACGAGCAGCGCGGCAGGTACGCGGGACAACGACGACTTCGCCGACGTGGAGAGCTTGCTCGACGGCCAACGCCGCCAGTGGCTGGTCGACCGCATCGCACCGCGATACCCCGATCATCCGTGGCTGCCGGTCCTCCGCGCAGGTGCACCCGGATCAGGTACTCCGTGCCCATCGTCCTGGCATCCGCACGTGTAGTAGCGGGCATGGAACTCGCGGCCCCTAGCGTGGGCAACCGGTGAATTGGCAGCTTGTCGGCACCTCGTGCAAAACACGGAGCTGACAGCGCGTGAGATTGAAGGAGGCACGCTGTGATCACGCTCGACGACATTCGCAGTATGGCGACCGCGTTCCCCGAGGTCGAGGAATTCACCCACTTCCGGACCCGAATGCCGGGCTTCAAGGTCATGGGCGAAGCCTTCGCCGGGATGGAGAAGGGGGAAACGACCGCGGTGTTCTCCATCAGCCATGAGGAGGCGGCAAAGGCCGTCGCCGATGACCCCGCCACCTATGAGGAGGTCAGGCGCCCGGATGCCACGAAGAGCTTTGTCGGCCTCCGGGTCGACCTGGCCAAGGTCCCGGAGGAGCGTTTTCAAGAACTCGTCGAGCACGCTTGGCGGAACAAGGCCCCTAACCGAATGGTTGCCGCATATGACGCCCAGTAAGGGGTTGTAGCCTCCGAACTCCTGCGAATTCCGCGCCATGTCGGGGTCCGACGTACGCCGTTGACGGCTCCAGCGGACGGGGCTAGCGTCGGAAGCAATCTCGTTGCCGGTGCCGTCCTGCGCGTTTCTGCGCATAGGTTCAGTGGCGCGAGTGGTTCACCCGGAACAGGGGCAGATGACGACCGGATCGCTTCCAGCGGAGGGCACGGGTCGCGGCTCGGAGATCGACCAACAGCAGGACGTGATCGAACTCGGACGTAATGCAGCCGAGTCCATGGGGTGGTGGTGCCACTAAATGCAGCGGGCGGCCATTTTTGCATGGCCAACGACGTTCAGCGACGGAGTTTTCCGGAGAGGAGCACTACTCGTGCCAAGCAACAGGGCAGTTATTTTCAAGGGGCCAGGCAACGTGGCGGTCGAATCTGTCGACTACCCGGGCCTGGAACTCAAGGACGGCCCAGGGGTGAACCCCGCCAACGTTGGACGCAAGGTCAACCACGGCGCGATTCTCAAGGTCGTCGCCACCAACATCTGCGGCAGCGACCAGCACATGGTCCGCGGCCGTACGACGGCGCCACCGGGACTGTCTCTCGGCCACGAGATCACCGGTGAGGTAGTGGAGGTCGGCCCCGACGTCGAGTTCGTCAAGGTCGGCGACCTGTGCTCGGTCCCGTTCAACATCGCCTGCGGGCGGTGTAGGAACTGCAAGGAGGGCAAGACCGGCGTCTGCCTGAACGTCAACCCGGACCGGCCGGGATCGGCGTACGGGTATGTCGACATGGGCGGCTGGCCGGGTGGCCAGGCGGATTACGCGATGGTGCCGTACGCAGACTGGAACCTGCTGGTGTTCCCCGACAAGGACCAGGCGATGGCGAAGATCCTCGACCTGGCGATGTTGTCGGACATCTTCCCCACCGGGTACCACGGCTGTGTCACCGCCGGCTGCACGACCGGTTCCACTGTGTATATCGCCGGAGCGGGTCCGGTCGGCCTTGCCGCAGCAACCTCGGCATTCCTGCTGGGCGCCGCGGTCGTGATCGTCGGCGATCTGCAGAAGGAACGGCTGGCCCAGGCCCGCAGCTTCGGCTGCGAGACGGTCGATGTTTCAGCAGGCGAACCGAGGGACCAGGTCGAACAGATCCTTGGTGAACCCGAAGTCGACTGTGCCGTCGATGCGGTCGGTTTCGAGGCCCACGGCCACGGCAGCGATGCCGGGACAGAACGGCCGGCGACCGTGCTGAACACGGCTATGGAAGTCACCCGTGCTGGCGGCGGGGTCGGCATCCCGGGGCTCTACGTGACCGGAGACCCCGGCGCAAGCGAGGAAGCCGCGAAGAGCGGTACCCTCTCCATCCAGCTCGGCCTCGGTTGGGCGAAGTCGCTCTCGTTCGCCACCGGGCAGTGCCCGGTCATGCGCTACAACCGGCAGCTCATGATGGCGATCCTGAACGACCGCACGCAGATCGCGAAGAACGTGAACGCCACGGTCCTTCCGCTGGACCAAGCACCTAAGGGGTACCGCGACTTCGACAAGGGCGCGGCTCGTAAGTACGTGCTCGACCCGCACGGAATGCTCAGCAAGTAACCGACTAACGGACGGGGTCGGGCCCACCAGCCCGCTCCCGTCCGGTTGGTAAGCATCGTGGCTGATCGGTGACTTCGGCGGAATACGGTTGTAACACCGTGCTTGGCATACTGCCAAGGCAAGTTCCGCCTCCCCGAGAGTGATTTCCATGAGCAGTGACAGCCGCCTCGACCTCGAGTTCGCGTACACGAGTTACCGAGACTCTTGCCGCGACCTCTACTCACCGCACTACCTCTGCCGCCGGCCAGCGGGCCACGACGGCGAACACGCCGCGGG
>JAWWPC010000101.1:0-24965 GCA_033851055.1 Kribbellaceae bacterium
CCGAGGGCCGAACGCCATGGCCAGGCCGAGCCGCCGGGCGGCTGCTTCGCTGCCTGACCGCCGAGCGGGTCGATGACGGCGGAGGCCTTCACGTTAGCGCGAGCTGCAGCCTTGACCGCGCCGAGGAGGGCGTTGATCGTGGCCGCGTCCATCGGGCCGCGCAGTACGTCGGAGCCTGCCAGGAAGCCAGTGCGCGGGCTGCTGGTGCCGCCGCCGAGGTACCTCACCGCCTCCATGTGTGTCTTCACGCTCAACGATCGGGCAGTCGCCCTCGAGCCGACGAACGACTCGAATTGGGCGGCCGCGGCGGCGGCCGAGCCGGTGGTCGAGACACCCACCGCGTGCACGGCCAGAGTTCCATTGCTCTGGGCATCGATGATCAAGTTGGCCCAAGCAGAGGTGGGCGCCTCGTGAGCGAACCGCTGCCAGCCGCGCACCACGGCGGCGGCCGTGGACTCCGGCCAGCTCAATCGGAAGAACCCGAGCTTGGCCGCTCTGATCGGAGCCAGCCGGAAGGCGGTGACGATGGCGAGGTTTCCGCCACCGCCCCCGCGCAGCGCCCAGTAAAGGTCCGGCTCCTGCGTCGGGCTGACGTTGCGGAACACCCCGTCGGCCGTGACGACCTGCATCGACAGGATCCGATCGCTGGTCAGCCCATAGGAACGAGTGTGCACACCTATGCCACCGCCCAGAGCCAGGCCTGCGATCCCAACGGTTGGGCAGGTCCCGGTGGGTAGGGACTGGCCGTACTTGTCGAGAGCCGCGTGGACGTCGTACAGCTTGGCTCCGGCACCGATGGTCACCGCATTGTTGGCGTAGTGGACGCTGCGCGCGGAGCCGACGTCGATGACCAGCCCGTTGCTGACCGTGGAGGCGCCGACGTAGGAATGGCCGCCGCCCTTGGGCACGCAGACCAGGCCGTTCGTGCGGGCGAAATGCACGGCCTCCCGCACGTCGTCGACCGTGGTGATCCGTACCACGCCTGCAGGCTGGACCGAGTCGAACCGCAGGTTGAACAGCTGATGCGCAGCCGCGTAACCGGTCTCGCCAGGTCTGTGGAGCTTGCCGTTGAGGGCGCGCCGGAGTCCGTTCCAGTTCGGGCCCGCTGCAACAGTGAGGCTCTGCGGTCCGGCGCCGGCAGGCTTACTGTCCGAACATCCGGTCAGGGCGAGGGCGGCGAGCGCACCACCGGCCTTCAGAACAGTACGGCGGTCAACCGGCTCCTGGCTCAAGGTCATCGAGCTCCTCACGCGCGGCGGCTCTCATGGCCGCCAAGGGGGCGGGCGACCTACCCGTCATCATCTCCACCTGCAGGGTTGCTTGATGCACAAGCAGGTCAAGTCCGTTCAACAGCTCCGTACCGATCCGGTGAGCCACAAGCGCCAACTGTGTCGGCCACGGATGGTACGCGACGTCGAAGACGACCGGAGCCACCGCGGCGAAGTGTTCCGCCCACGGGTCGACGGCACCACCCGGAAGCGTCGAGACGCACAGGTCGAAGCCACCGATCTGCTCGACCTGGTTGAAGTTCGCCACCGAGGTCTTGAGACCCAGCTCGCCCGCAAGGTCCCGCAGCCGATCCACCTTCGACAGATCCCGGACGACCAGCGTCACCTCGCTGACCTGGAGCCCGCGCAGCGCAGCCAACGTCGAGGCAGCGGTGGCCCCACCACCGAGTACGACGGCACTGTCGGCCCGGGTGATCCCCCGCTCGGCGAACGCTGCCACCAGTCCCGGTACGTCGGTATTGTGGGCCGAGCGGCTCCCGTCAGGCTCGAACAGGATGGTGTTCGCCGCCCCGATCAGCTCGGCCACGGGGTCGACCGTGTCCACCAGGTCGAGCGCGACCCGCTTCAGCGGCATCGTCAGGGACAGGCCGCGCACCTCGTCGCCGAGTGTGTCGAGGAACCCCGCCAGCTCCTGCTCGCCGACCTCGTAGGCGTCGTACCGCCAGTCCAGGCCGAGCTCGGCGTACGCTGCGCGGTGCATGGCCGGAGACAGCGAGTGCGCGATCGGTTGCCCGAGCACCGCACAGCGGCGGGTCTCAGTCATGCGGCGTCTCAGTCATGCAGTACTCCTCAGCACCGGCCAGGGTGCGCCGTGCACCAGGCCTTCAGCTTCGCCACGTTCGCGGCGTGCTGGTTGCCGTCAGAGGCGAAGGCGGTCTCCCCCGTATCCAGATTCACCAGGGTGAAGTAGAGCCAACTTCCGGCGGCCGGATGCAGCGCGGCCTTCAGCGTGTCGATCCCGGGCGAGTTAATCGGTCCGGGCGGCAGAATGTTGTACTTGTACGTGTTGTACGGCGAGTTGATCTGCCGCTGCGCCGCCGTGGTGAAGACACTACCGTTGCGCCCCACGACGTAGTGAATCGTGGAGTCCATCTGCAGCCTCATGCCGGCGGCCAGCCGGTTGTAGATAACCCGGGCCACCTTCGGGTAGTCCTGCGGCCGGTTGGTTTCCGCGGCAACGATGCTGGCCACGATCACCGCCTGATACGGGTCCAGGTTCTTCGCCTTGGCGGTCTGCTCCAGCTTCAGCTGGGCTGCCACCTTGTTGTACTGGGCTGTCATCTGCCGCAGGATCGAGTACGCCGTCCCATTCTTCGGTACGTCGTACGTGCCCGGATAGAGGAAGCCCTCCGGGTTGTTCTTCGCGTACGCCGGCAGGCCGAGCGTCTGCGGCTTGGCCATAGCCGCAGCCACTGCGCCAGGGGGTAGCTTGGCCGCCTTGGAAGCCTGCAGCGTCGCCGCGACCTCCTTCTTCGTCCGGCCGGTGGCGAAGGTGACGCGGGTGACCAGGATCGACTTGGCCGGGTTCAGCAGCAGCGCGAGCACGGCCTTGGCCGACATCTGCTTGCGCAGCGTGTACGTCGCGGCCTGGATCGACTTGGACCGGGTGTCGTCCCGGGCCGCCCGCTCGAACGCCTGGGCGCTCTTCACCACATCCTTCTCCGCCAGGGTTGCGGCGATCTCCTTGGAACTCTGCCCAGCGCTGATCACTACCGTGACCGCAGTGGTGCCCTCGCCCACGTAGTCGGGCGCCGAGAACAGCTTGTCCAGGTAGTCGCGGCCCTTGCCGAAGCCCAGCACGACCCCGCCGATCAGGGCGCCGACCACCACCAGCGAGATCAAGCCGGCAAGGCAGCCGAAACCGCGACGGGCCCGGGCCTTGCGCCGGTTCATCCGCCGCTCGGTGCGGGTCTCCGGGCGCAGTCCCAGATCCGTGTGCAGGTCGTCGTTCGTAGCCGAATCGTAGTCGACCGCTGTCAACTCGTCGTCCGCGTTCACCGATGGTCCGTTCACAAGGGCCTCCCGGGTGCGTTGCCGGTCTCACGCTCGAAGTCGAGCGCGTGTTGCAGAATCACGACCGCCGCGGCCTGGTCGACCACGGCCCGCCGTTTGGAGCCCTTCTTCCCGCGTTCCCGCAACATCCGCTCGGCGGTGACCGTGGTGAACCGCTCGTCCACCAGCCGCACCGCCATCCCCGAATTGCCGTCCCCGTCCGTCACCTGCTCCGCCACCTTCGCCGCGACCTGGGCCGCCACCTCGCGGATCCGGGCCGCGGCCGGGCCCTCACCGCCGGACAACGAGCGCGGCAGGCCGATCACGATCTCGAACGCGTCAAGGTCGGCTACGAGACTAGCGATTCGGTCAAGGTCTCCGGGTCCGCGACGCACCGTTTCCACCGGTGTCGCGAGAATGCCGTGCGGGTCACTGCTGGCCACGCCGATCCGGGCATCGCCGATATCCAGTGCCACCCGCACTCCCGTGCGCACTAGCCAGTGACCAACTGGCCGATGGCATGCTCGACGGCTGCCAGGGCCTGGTCCACCCCGGCCGGGTTGGTGCCGCCACCCTGCGCGACGTCATCCTTGCCGCCGCCGCGGCCACCGAGGTGCTCGGCCGCGACCCGGACCAGGTCGCCTGCCTTGAGCCCCCACTCCCGGGCGGTGTCGTTCAACGCGACCACCACGGCCGGCTTGCCGTCGTTCACGCTCACTACGGTGACCGCGGCCGGCCGGTCCGCCGGCATCCGGCCGCGAACGTCGAGTGCCAGCTTGCGCAGGTCGCCGCCGTTCACGCCGTCGGGCGCCCGGTGGCCGACGTACGCGACGCCGAACACGTCCTTCGGGCCGGCCGCGAGGCCCGCCGCGGCCGCCAGCACCTGGCCGGCGCGGACCTTCTCCAGCTCCTTCTCGGCGGCCCGCAACCGCTCGGCCAGATCAGCGACCTTCGCCGGCAGCTCCTCCGGCCGGGCCTTCAGCGACTCGCTCAGCAGCCGTAAGAGGGCGCGCTCCTTGCCCAGGTAGTGCAGCGCCTCCATGCCGACGAACGCCTCCAACCTGCGCACGCCCGCGCCGACCGAGGACTCGCTCGTCATCGTCAGCGCACCGACCTGGGAGGAGTGCTTGACGTGCGTACCACCGCACAGCTCCCGCGACCACGGCCCGCCGATCTCGACGACCCGGACCTCCTCGTCGTACGTCTCACCGAACAGCGCCAGGGCGCCGAACTCGCGTGCCTCCGGCAATGGCATGTACTGCGCCGACACCGGCAGGTCCTGGCGGACCGCGAGATTGGCGACCTCTTCGATCTCGCTGCGGGTCGCCTGGTCCAGCGCCGACGACCAGGCGAAGTCGAGCCGCAAGTAGCCGGGCTTGTTGTACGAACCGCTCTGCAGCGCCGTAGGGCCGAGCACCTGGCGCAGCGCGGCGTGCACGACGTGCGTACCCGAGTGCGCCTGGCAGGCCTCGACCCGCCACTCGTGGTCGACCTGCGCATGCACGTCGAGACCGGGCTGCAGGACGCCCTCGAGCACCTCCACCCGGTGCACGATCAGCCCCTTCACCGGGCGCTGTACGTCGAGCACCTGCAGCTTGACGCCATCGGCGACGATCAAGCCCTCGTCCGCGATCTGGCCACCAGACTCGGCGTAGAACGGGGTCTTCTCCAGCACGACCTCGACGGTGTCGCCCTGCTCCGCCGCCGGCACGACCGAGCCCTCTCGCAGTACGCCGCGGACCTGCGAGTCGGTCGCCAGCTCCTGGTACCCGGTGAACTCGGTGACGCCCTTCTCGCGCAGCTCGCGGTAGCCCGAGGTGTCCGCGTGCCCGAGCTTCTTTGCCCGCGCGTCGGCCTTCGCCCGCTCGCGCTGCTCGGTCATCAGGGTCTTGAAGCCCTCGGTGTCGACCTGCAGGCCCTGCTCCGCCGCCATCTCGATGGTCAGGTCGATCGGGAACCCGTAGGTGTCGTGCAACTGGAACGCCTGCGTGCCGGCCAGCGACTGGCCACCACCGTCCTTGGTGTTCCGTACGGCGAGGTCGAAGATGCTGGTCCCGGTGGTGAGGGTCCGCCGGAACGCCTCCTCCTCGGCGTACGCGATCTGGCTGATCCGCCCGAAGTCGCGCTCCAGCTCGGGGTACGACTTCTTCATCCGCTCGAGGCTGGTCGGCAGCAACTCCACCAGGCTGGGGTCCTCATAGCCCAACAGCCGCATCGAGCGGACCGCACGACGCAGGAGCCGGCGCAGCACGTAGCCGCGTTGTTCGTTGCCGGGGGTGACACCGTCGCCGATGATCATCAGCGCGCTGCGGACGTGGTCCGCCACCACCCGGAAGCGGATGTCGTCGACGTGGTCGGCGCCGTACTTGCGGCCGGTCAGCTCGGAGGCCTTCTCGATCACCGGGAAGACTTCGTCGATCTCGTACATGTTGTCGACGCCCTGCAGCAGGAACGCGACCCGCTCCAGCCCCAGACCGGTGTCGATGTTCTTCTTCGGCAGCTCGCCGAGGATCGGGTAGCCCTCCTTGCCCGGGCCCTCGCCGCGGAAGTTCTGCATGAACACCAGGTTCCAGAACTCCAGGTACCGGTCGCCGGCCTCCCAGTCCCGGTCGGCGCCGAACTCCGGGCCGCGGTCGATCAGGATCTCCGAGCACGGGCCGCACGGACCGGGCACGCCCATCGACCAGAAGTTGTCCTTCATGCCGAGCCGGACGATCCGGTCGTCGGGCAGCCCGGCGACCCGCTTCCAGATGTCGATCGCCTCGTCGTCCTCGTAGTACACCGAGGCGTACAGCACAGACTCGTCGAACCCGTAGCCGCCGTCGGCCTGCGACCTGGTGACCAGGTCCCAGGCGTACTCGATCGCCTTGTCCTTGAAGTAGTCGCCGAAGGAGAAGTTGCCGTTCATCTGGAAGAAGGTGCCGTGCCGGGTGGTCTTCCCGACCTCCTCGATATCGAGGGTGCGGACACACTTCTGCACGCTGGTCGCACGTGGGAACGGCGGCGTCTGCTGGCCGACGAAGTACGGCACGAACTGCGCCATGCCGGCCGGCACGAACAACAGGTTCGGGTCGCTCGCCGGCAACGGCGCACTGGGTACGACGGTGTGGCCCCGGTCCTCGAAGTACTTCAGGAACCGGCGGCGGATCTCACTGGTCTCCATGGGTGTTACCGATCGTCCTTACGAATCGTGTCGCCGGCTGCCGTGTCGATGCCCAGGGCGTCCCGCAGCTCGGTCTCGCGCTCGGCCATGCCCGCCCTCACCTCGTCACCGAAGTGCCGGATCGCGCTGGCCATCTTCTCTGCCGACGCCTGCAGGCTCTCAGGCGCCAGCACCTGGGCCTTCTTCTTCAGCCGGGTGACGGCGTAGACGCCGACCGCCGTGCCGATCACGAACCAGATCAGCCGCTTCACTCTGCGCCACCTCGCTTCTTCGCCTTGCGCTCGGCCTTCATCTGGTCCTTCACCCGGCGGGCCACGTCCCGGCGCTGGCTCTCGCCCAGCGCCCGGCGGACGCCGTACGTGAACGCGGCGGCCTTCACCAGCGGCCCACCGGCGGTGGCCGCGAACAGAGACGCGAGCGCGGCCGCGTTGGTCGTCACCGTGGTGGCGTTGTCGGTGATGGTGTCCACCTTCGCCAGCTGGGCGTTCGTGGTCGCCACCGTGGTGGTCACCTCATCGAGGAGCGGGACGCTTGAGTCCGAGACTCCCTTAACCATAATCCGGGTCTCGTCAAGTACCTTGCCGAGCTTCAGGATCGGATAGGCCAGCAGGCCCACCAGGATGAGCAGCGCGCAGGCTGCGATCAGCCCCGCGACTTCACCGACGCTCATGGAAACGCTCACCTTCCGTTCGACTGTCTGCGGGGACCTTATCGCGCATCTAACACACCAGAGCCCACAGGGACACCATCTACCCGGCCGCCTCGTCTCGCGCCGCTGGTTTACGCGCCTACCGAGGTCGGCCCGCTGGGGATCTCCCGGATCGTCGCGAAAGCCGGGGCTGCATCGACATCAAGCGCTGTTCCTTCGTCGACCCGGCGCTGACGCTGAAAGTCCGCTCGATCGGCGGCTATCCGGTACTCCGCGCCGGCATGGAGTCGTCCGTGCGCGGGCTGCACGTTCTAGACGCCTCGGCGGCGGAGAGCTTCGGGCCGATCATGCGGTTCGTCGCCAGCGGCTGGTACGGCGCCGGGGCCCTCACCATGCCGCAAAGCCACCACCATCCCGGTGGCAGCAAGGAACAGGTCCGTGGACCGGTTACCTCGCCCCACCGGAATGGCGCGGCTCACTCCGCGGACGGGTTGAGACCGGGATACGGGGGTGTCCCGGACACCGCGGAGGAGACTCATTGCCGGGCCCCGGCCCGGCATTCGATGCGTTCAGGCGGGCCGCTGGCAAACCGGTACCGCGACGCCGACTCGCCGTCGACCTGGACCGGCTGCCGATGCCAACCGAACCCCGCACCCGCATCGGGTTGCCGAAGGCAACGGACCCGGCCGGCAAGTCGCGGGCTCCCCCGAACCGGCGCAGACCAGCAGCTTTTGTCATTGCCCTCGGAACCCCCGTAGCGAGAACTCCCCTGACCCAACGGGGCCAACGGAAACCCACTCCCCCGCTAACCCCTGACCGACCCCTCAGCCAGCAATGTCGGTTAAGCCGACAAATGAACAATAGGCTTAAATGAAGATCTTGTCACGAACTCTGCGGATAAGCATTCATCGCCGAAGAGTGACGACTCCGACAGTGCTCAACCGCCTGCCTAGGGCTACCTTCCAAACGCTTGCCTGGGGGCTACGTTCCACCTTCTCGACCTGCTCGCCCCACCTTCTCGACCTGCTCGCCTGCGCTTCAGGTAGACACGCATTTTCCGGCGCCGCCCAGGAAAATTCCCTCCCCGAAACGGGGACGCCTCGGCCTAGGGCACCGATCTCCCCCGCCACCGCGCGTCCCGTTCAGTGATCAACCGAACGCAATTCGTGTTCGCCGCGGCGCCGATAAACAGCGACACCCTTTTATTGAATCAATTCGCGAGAATTTCAGCCAATATATCCAAAGGGCAATTCGAAGAGTTCAGGCTCGCTGTTTGCGGCCTTGCTTTTGGGACCTGGTCAGCGGTTGTGGAGGATCTCGCGGATCTTGGCCAGCCGGTCGGCGTACGCGGCCTCGCCGCCGCGACGGGTGGGTTTGTAGTACTCGGCGTCGTCGACCACGTCCGGCGCGTATTGCTGCGGGACCACGCCGCGCGGGTCGTTGTGGGAGTACTGGTACGACGAGCCATGGCCGATCTTCTTGGCGCCGGCGTAGTGCGCATCACGCAGGTGGGCCGGCACCGGGCCGACCTTTCCCGCCTTCACATCCGCGATGGCAGCGTCGATCGCCATGATCACCGCGTTGGACTTGGGCGCCAGTGCCAGCGCGACCACCGCCTGGGCGAGGTTGATCCTGGCCTCCGGCATACCGATCAACTGGACCGCGTCGGCCGCCGCGACCGCGACACCGAGGGCGGTCGGGTCGCCCATGCCGATGTCCTCGCTGGCGGAGATGACCAAGCGGCGGGCGATGAAGCGCGGGTCCTCCCCCGCCTCGATCATCCGTGCCAGGTAGTGCATCGCCGCGTCCACGTCAGAGCCGCGGATCGACTTGATCAGCGCCGACGCCACGTCGTAATGCTGGTCACCGGCCCGGTCATACCGCACCGCGGCCCGGTCCACTGCCGTCTCCAGCGTCACCAGGTCGATCACCACCGGGCCACCCTGGCCGGCGGCCGCGCTGTCGTCCTCAGAGCCCGTACGACGGGTCGGCCCGGCTTGTTGCGCCCCGGCACCACCCGCGGCGGCCTCGAGATAGGTCAGGGCGCGGCGGGCGTCTCCACCGGCCATCCGCAGCAGGTGGTCTCGCGCGTCCTGGGCCAGTTCGAACTCGCCGTTCAACCCGCGCTCGTCCTTCAACGCACGATCCAGCAGAACGCTGATGTCGTCGTCGGTGAGCGATTCCAGCGTCAGCAGCAAAGACCGGGAAAGCAGCGGTGAGATCACCGAGAAGAACGGATTCTCGGTAGTGGCGGCGACCAGCGTCACCCAGCGGTTCTCCACGCCCGGCAGCAACGCGTCCTGCTGGGCCTTCGTGAACCGGTGCACCTCATCGATGAACAACACGGTCTCGACGGTGCTGCCCGGCCGGGCCAGGTCGCGACGGGCTCCGTCGATGACCTGGCGCACCTCCTTCACCCCCGCTGTGACCGCGGACAACTCCACGAACTTCCGGTTGGTCGCATGCGAGACGACGGCTGCGATGGTGGTCTTGCCGGTACCGGGCGGGCCCCACAGCAGCAGCGACATCGGCTGGTCACCCTCGACGAGTCGGCGCAACGGTGATCCGGGTGAGAGCAGATGCTGCTGACCCACCAGTTCGTCCAGACTCCGGGGCCGCATCCGCACCGCGAGCGGAGCCGAGCTGTGGTCGACATCGGCCAAGCTCCCGCCACCACGAGCAGGGGCAGGCGCACCAGGTAGATCGAACAGTCCGTCACTCACGTCCCCGACCCTACCCAGCCGGGCCGACATCGTGATATTGACCGGCTTTGTTGAACAATTTAACAAAGCTGACACCTGGTGCATCGATGTAGGAAACATTTCGCCGACAGGGTCATCCGTGTTGTTAACACCTGACACGGAGGTATTAGTGCAACCGCCCACCTCACCTGGCCCGAACGACTCCAACCAGGTCGCCCGTTCGCGGCTCAGCCGTCGCCGCGTGCTCCAAGCAGCCACCGCGGCCGGCGCCGGCTTGACCCTCGGAACCGCCCTCACCACCGAAGGTGCCTCGGCTGCACCACTGCCGCAGGGGACCACCGGCGCCGGCAAGCCCAAGTACGACGTACTGCTCCAGGCCACCAAGGAGAACTCGTTGTGGGGCTGGTTCCCCATCGACCGACCCTCGGTGCTCACCGTCAAGTCCGGGACGGTCGTCAAGATCAACGCGGTGAACCAGTCGGGCGCCTCGTCGGTCGGCGGCCCCGTCCCCTACTTCGAGGCGCTCGGCGTACCGGCCGACCAGGTGCTGCCTGAACTGATCGACATCTCCACCATCCCGCGCACGCCGGGATCCAGCGGCCACGTCCTCACCGGTCCGCTCTACGTCGAGGGTGCCGAACCTGGTGACGTCCTCGAGATCCGCATCCTCGACCTGTCTCCGCGCGTCCCGTACGGCATCAACAGCACCGGTCCCGGCAGCGGGGTGTTGTCCGGGCTGCTCGCCGAACGCAAGACGCGGCTGCTCACGCTCGACAAGCACAACCAGTACTACCAGTTCGCGCCGGGCATCCGGGTCCCGTTCAAGCCCTTCGCCGGGATCACCGGGGTGGCGCCGCCTGCCGACGCCGGTTTCGTCTCCGCCAACCCGCCGAACCGCTGGGGCGGCAACATGGACATCAAGGACCTGACCGCCGGGTCGACCTTGTTCCTGCCGGTGTTCCGGCCGGGCGCGCAGTTCTACATCGGCGACACGCACGGCGCCCAGGGTCACGGTGAGATCGACCAGACCGCGGTCGAGCACTCGATGTCGTTCACCGCGCAGTTCACCGTCCGGAAGGGTGCCTCACTGGACTACCCGCGGGCCGAACTGCCCGGCCACATGGTGACGACGGGCATCAACGCCGACCTGGACGTGGCACTCCAGATCGCGGCGACCGAGGCGATCAACTACCTGCGCGAGGTGACCCGCGGAGCGCTCAGCGCAGCCGACGCGTACGCGCTCTGCAGCGTCGCGGTCGACTTCGTCATCGCCGAAGCAGTGGACGGCAACAAACTCGTCGCCGCCTACATCCCCAAATCCCTGCTCCCTGACTACCTCTGACCGACCGCATCACCCGGACGGTCGTCCGGTGAGTCCTGCATGCCCTGCCGGGAGCGGGACTCACCGGGTCAGTCGTCCTTGGCCGGCTTCCGGCCGTCCTCGTCAGGCTCCACATCGTCCAGCTCCAACCCCGCGAGCTCTTCGGGCAGCTCCAGCTCTTCGGCGTCGGTGTCCAGCGTGTCATCGCCGTCTTCGGCCTCAGCTTCGGCGTACGACGTCGACTGGTCGACGTCCGGCTTGATCGCGTTGCGCAGCCGGCCCAGGATCCGGTCCGCCTCGGTACCGAACGGGTTGTCGTTCACCAGGTAGGTCCAAGTCGCCGTCGGCCGCGGCACCCCGCTGGCCACCTCGTCCAGGCCGTCCGGCCCGATCTCGGCCTCGTCGAAGGACTCGGCGGCGTCCTTCCAGGCATCGGCGATCAACGTGTCGAAGGAGGCGATCGCCGACTTGTTGAACTCGTCGATCGGCTTCAGGTGCACGATGCCACCTGCCAGCGAACGCAGGTGGATGCCCTCGCGCAGATCCGCCAGATAGGCCAGGTGGTCGGTCCAGCGCCGGTCCAGGTGGTGCAGCGCGATCATCCGCGCCGCCTCCTTGACCGTGTCCTCCCCGACCTCTTCCACCAACTCGTCGTACCGCTCCTTGCAGCGCTCGGCGAGTTCGTCGGCGGCGAGGCCGTCGGTCAGCACCTTGTCGCGGGAGTCCAGCAGGATGTCGCGCTGCTGGCCGGTGAGGCGGTGGTACGACCAGGTGGTGCGGTGCAGCTCGTGGTTGGCCCCATCGGCGACGCGCTGGGAGTGCTCCAGCATGGCGATCGCCTTGCGATCGGTCAGCCGACCGTTCTTGTCGGGCTGCGGTCGCAGCCCGGAGGTGACGGAGTACCGGGTCACCAGTTCGTCCGCGAGGCTGGCGAAGAACAGCGAGCCGCCCGGGTCGCCTTGCCGGCCGGCGCGACCGCGCAGCTGGTCGTCCAACCGCCGGGAGGCGTGCAGGCCGGTGCCGATCACGTAAAGCCCGCCGAGCTCAGCTGCACGCTCCTTGCCGTTGCTGCCGTCGCGACCCCCCAGGCGGATGTCGGTACCGCGGCCGGCCATCTGCGTCGACACCGTCACCGTCTCGGGCACACCGGCCTCGGCGACGATGCCCGCTTCCTCGGCGTCGTTCTTCGCGTTCAGGACGACGTGCGACACGTGCGCGTCCTCGAGCATCTCGCTCAGCTGCTCGGACTCCTCGACGCTATGCGTACCGATCAGGATCGGGCGGCCGGTCTCGTGCACCTCTGCGATGTGTTCGACCAGGGCCTTGTTCTTCTGCTCGACCGTCAGGTAGAGCCGGTCGGTCTCGTCGATCCGGATGTTCGGCTTGTTCGGTGGGACCACGGCCACCTCGACGTTGTAGAACTCTTGGAGCTGCTCGCCCACCACGACCGCCGTACCGGTCATGCCGCAGACGGTTGGATAGCTGCTCACCAGCGCCTGCACGGTGATACTGTCCAGCACCTCGCCGCTATCGCTGACCGGAACGGCCTCCTTGGCCTCGACCGCAGCCTGTAGGCCGTCGGGCCAGCGCTGCAGCTTGGCGATCCGGCCCCGGTTGTTGTTGATCAGGCTGACCTTGCCGTCACGAACGAGGTAGTCGACGTCCTTGCGCAGCAGCACCTCCGCGTGCAGCGCGACGTTGACCTGGGTCAGCCGCTCCAGGTTCTCGTCCTCATACAGATTGATGCCGCCGAGGTGTTCCTCGACCGCGTCGGTGCCGACATCGGTCAGCGCGACGGTCCGGCCGTCGCCGTCGATCTCGTAGTCGACCCCGGCGCGCAACGTGCGGACCAGCTGAACCACGTCGTCGTCAAGCTCCTCCGAGCTGGTCGCGCCGGCCAGCACCAGCGGCACCCGGGCCTCGTCGATCAGCACCGAGTCGGCCTCGTCGACCAGCGCCACGTCGGGCTTGACCGTGACCCGGTCGGCCACGTCCGTGACGAGACGGTCCCGCAGTACGTCGAAACCGAGCTCGCTGACGGGTGCGTAACAGACATCGGCCTGGTAGGCCTCGCGGCGTTCCTCGGGCGTCGATGCCTGGCCGACGGCGCTGACGGAGACGCCGAGCAGCTCGTAGATCGGGAACATCCACTCCGCGTCGCGGTGAGCCAGGTAGTCGTTCACGGCCATCACCTGGACGCGGCGACCGCCGATCGCGTACCCGGCGGCGGCGAACGCGCCTGCCAGCGTCTTGCCTTCACCGGTCGCCATCTCGACCACCCGGCCACGCAGCAGCGCCAGCGCACCGACGATCTGCCCGTCGAACGCCCGCTCGCCGATGGCACGCCGACCGGCCTCACGAGCCAGCGCCAGAAACTCGATCAGCTCGTCCTCGTCCAGGCCGTCGGGTTTGCGCATCTCTGTGACGGCCTCGGTGAGTTCGGCGTCGGTCAGCGACTTGACCGACTCCTCGGCTTCACCGACCAGGGTGGTCAGCCGCTCGTACGGGCCGAGGTCGATCGAGCCGGGGCGCTGCAGCAGCCGGCGGAAGCGAGAGGTGATCTTCGTCAGAGCCATGGTCTCCGCAACGTACAGCCTCGGCCCGCCGTTCCCATCACCAGCCCCGCTCTGTTACACAGTGAACACGTACGGCGTGGTGGTCGTGACCGCGTGCAGGCCGAGTTTCTGCAGGATGGGGCGGGAGTCCTCGGACGCGTCCACCCGAAGGAACTCGTAACCCCGCTCCTTCGCCAGCTTGGCCCGGTGCGCCAGGATCGCACTGTAGAGGCCCTGGCGCCGCCACTCCGGCAAGGTGCCGCCACCCCACAAGCTGGCAAAACCTGTATTCGGATGGAAGCGAACCCAGGCCGCCGTCAGCGCCGGGCCGTCCGGCCCCCTCAGCGCGTCCTCGATCAGGGTGACGATCAACCGGTCGGGGAACATCCGCCGCTCTGCGGCCAGCCGAACCTCGATCGGCTCCAGCCCCATTCCCCAGAGGGCGTCCATCAGGACCGCGATCCGATGGAGGTCGGAAGGCTCGTCCACATCGCGCAGCCGGATCTTCGATGGCAGCGCACCCGGCCGGGCCAGGACCCGATCCACCTCCCCGAGGATCAGCGTCTCAGCAGGTTCCGCCACGAACCCGGCCCGGAGCAGCCGCTCCGGCAGATCCGCCGGCTCGTCGTACGCGTAGGTCTTCCACTCGAAGGACAGCCCGCGTTCGGTGAAGAACGCGACCTGGCCGGCGATCACCACATCCGGGTCGTCGCCGAGTCCGCCGGGCGCCTCGACGAAGGCGCCGCCTCCGGGCCCTTCGAGATACGACCGGTGCACGAGTCCGTCCACCTCCTGTCGCCAGCCGGGAATCGTGTCGGCGTCGGGCAGCCGGATCCGGCGGTGGAAGACATCGAGCAACTCGTCAGGGGTCATGGTCTCATCGTGCCGTGGGCGGCAACGCATTTTCCCGCCGCGACCGATGTTCATCCGCGCACCTGAAATCACCACCCGCGGAAGCGAACTTCGAGGCTCCGGGACCGGTCTAAGACAGTGACCGAAGGGGACATCATGAGGACTAACCACACCATCCGCAGACCGATCCGGACCGCACTCGCTGTCGCCGCTATCGCCGCCGTCGCCGCCGTCCCGGTGAGCGCGGGTGCTGTACCGACATTCGCCGGGAAGGCCTCCCCCGCAACGATCCGGACAGCAGCGACGACCACCGCCTGCCCGTCCGGCTGGGGCTCGTTGCCCGAAGCGCGCCACTGGCCTGGCGTGGCCGACGGCGCCCTGACCAACCTCCGCGCCGGCCGGCAGGCCTGCTACGACCGGGTGGTGATCGACGTTCGCGGCCGGAGCATTGCCTACAGTGTCCGGTACGTGTCGGCCGTCTCCATGGAGGGTTCCGGGGCTCCGGTGCCGTTGCGCGGCGGGGCCAAGCTTCAGGTCGTCGTGTCGCCAGCGGACTCCGACTACAAGGGTCACTCGACCTACCACCCGGCCAACCGACGCGAACTGGTGAACGTCTCCGGCTACCGCACGCTCCGCCAGGTCGCCCACGCCGGCAGCCTCGAGGGCCAGACCACCCTCGGCGTCGGCGTCCAGGCCCGACTTCCGTTCCGGACCTTCACCCTGGCCGGGCCGGGTTCGAACAGCCGGCTCGTGATCGACATCGCCCATCACTGGTAGGACTTCGCTCGCGCCACGGTCCGGACCCGCGTCCTCTTCGGAGGACGGTCCGGGTCCGGGCCTCAGATTGCTACGGACAAATGGGTTGCGATCGAACATTGCCCATGTTCGAATGAACATGTGAACAGTGAGGAACGGCTGACCTACGTCGTCGAGGAGCTCGCCCGGACCGGCCGCGTCGGCGTGGCCGAGCTCGCCCAGGACGCCGGTACGTCGGAGATGACCATCCGGCGCGACCTCGACCTGCTGCAGAGCCAAGGTTTGCTGCGCCGGGTACGGGGCGGTGCTGTCGGGGTCGCGCTGCGCGGTGAGGTGATCCCTTTCGCCCTCCGGGACCGGCAGGGCGCTGAAGTGAAGCGCCGGCTGGCGGGCGTGGTCGCCGAGCTGATCAGCGACGGCGAGGCCGTTGCCCTGGACAACGGAACCACCTGTCTCGCGGTGGCGCGCGAACTGGCCGGGCGGGCGATCACGGTGATGCCGCTGTCGCTGCACTCGGCCGTCGTACTGGGTGAGTCGGCACGGACCAAGCTCATCATGCCCGGCGGCGAGGTGAGCTCGCCCGAGTTGGCGTCGTACGGCGCGGCGGCCGAGGCCGGCGTACGCGGGATCCATTTCGACACGGCGGTCGTGAGCAGTTGCGCCGCGCTGCCGGCGCACGGCCTGACCACCAACACGCTCGCGGACACCGCGATGAAGCGGGCGCTGATCGAGTCTTCCGCCCGGGTCGTGCTGGCGATCGAATCCGTCAAGCTCGAGCGCACCGCGATGGTGACGGTGGCCGGCGCGGAGGCGATCGACATCCTGGTCACCGACGCGGACGCGGACCCCGACGCGCTCGAGGCCTACCGATCCGCCGGCGTAGAGATCAGGCTGGCCTGATGACCGCGGGGACCGAAACCCGGAATGCGGCGCTGGCCGCTCGTCCGGCGATGGTGGCCGTTGCCGCCTTGTTCGGCATCAACGGCATGCTGCTGGGTGGCATCGGTGGCACCCTGCCGGCGATGCGGGACCGGCTCGGCATCGACGCCGGCGGGCTGTCGATCCTGCTACTCAGCCTGGCGATCTCAGCGGTCGTCTCGATGCAGATCGGCGGCCGGTTGTCCGACGCGATCGGCGCCCGGCCGGTCAGCCTGGCCGTCGCCCCACTGCTGATCAGCGCGGTGGCCGTCCTGGCCGTCGCCCGATCGTTGCCGCTGGCAATGGTCGGGATGGTGATGGCCGGGCTGGCGAACGGCACGATGGACGTGTCGATGAACTCGCTCGGTGTCCAGGTGGAGAAGGCGCGGCCGCGGCCGATCATGAGCTTCCTGCACGGCTTCTTCAGTATCGGCAACCTGGCCGGCGCGGGCACGATCGTGCTGGTCGCCAGGCTGTTCGACCGCTCCGGCGGCACAGTGGTGCTCCCTGCCCTGCTCACCCTGAGCATGGTCGGCCTGGTGCTGTATCTGCTGATGTTGCGGTTCATCCCGGTCGGTGAACGCATCCAGCACCATGCCGATGGCGTCCGGACGGCGATCCCACGGCTGGCCTGGCTGCTCGGCCTGATGGCGTTCTGCTTCGGTCTCGCCGAGGGCACGGCGGTGGACTGGTCCTCGGTCCACGTCACCGATGTGGCCGGGATAGATCCGTCCGTAGGAGCGCTCGGGCTGGTCGCGGTGAGCGGGTTCATGGTCGTGATCCGGCTGGTCGGCGACCGAGCGGTCGATCGGGTCGGACGCCGGGCGGTGGTCCGTCTCGGCGGCGTGACGGCGGTGGCGGGCTACCTCGTGACGGTATTCGTCCACCCGCTGCCGCTGCTGCTGGCCGGCTGGGCGCTGGTCGGGCTCGGCGTCGGATTGGTCGCACCGCAGGTCTACGCGGTTGCCGGCCACGTCGGCGGCGGCCGGATGCTCGCCACCGTCGTCACCTTCGGATACGCCGCCTTCCTGGTCGGCCCCGCCATCATCGGCCAGCTGGTGCAGCGCTTCGGTATCCAGCACGCAATGGTCCTCCCGCTGGTCCTCGCCGGCTGCCTGGTCGCCGTCTCCGGCGTGCTTCCCCGCAGCGACAGCTGATCCATTGACGCCTTCGAACAGCACCGTCAACTGGTGACCGAGCCGGTCCGTCCGGACCGGCAGCGGCAGATGACCTTCAACCGTGTTGAATAATTATGCGAAACACTGCATACTTTTAGCCATGTCCAAGGTGCTCACCCAACTGCCCACTGGCCAACGCGTTGGGATTGCCTTCTCGGGAGGTCTCGACACCTCCGTCGCCGTCGCCTGGATGCGCGACAAGGGCGCCATCCCCTGTACGTACACCGCCGACATCGGCCAGTACGACGAGCCCGACATCGACTCGGTACCCGGCCGTGCCGTGGCCTACGGCGCGGAGATTGCGCGGCTCGTGGACTGCAAGGAAGCGCTGGTCGAGGAGGGCCTCGCCGCCATCACCTGCGGCGCGTTCCACATCCGCTCGGCGGGCCGGACCTACTTCAACACCACCCCGCTCGGGCGGGCGGTCACAGGCACCTTGCTGGTGCGCGCGATGCTCGAGGACGACGTCCAGATCTGGGGCGACGGGTCGACGTTCAAGGGCAACGACATCGAGCGATTCTACCGCTACGGCCTGCTCGCCAACCCGCACCTGCGGATCTACAAACCCTGGCTCGACGCCGATTTCGTGACCGAACTCGGCGGCCGCAAGGAGATGTCCGAGTGGCTGCTGGCCCATGAACTGCCCTATCGCGACAGCACCGAGAAGGCCTACTCCACCGACGCCAACATCTGGGGAGCGACCCACGAGGCCAAGGTGCTCGAGCATCTCGACCACGGCATCGAGGACGTCGACCCGATCATGGGCGTGCGGTTCTGGGATCCGGAGGTCGACATCGCCGCCGAGGACGTCTCGATCCGCTTCGAGCAGGGCCGTCCGGTCACCATCAATGGGGTCAAGTTCGAGTCCGCCGTGGACCTGGTCAAGGAGGCCAACGCGATCGGTGGCCGGCACGGCCTGGGCATGTCCGATCAGATCGAGAACCGGGTGATCGAGGCCAAGAGCCGCGGCATCTACGAGGCCCCCGGCCTCGCGCTGCTGCACATCGCCTACGAGCGGCTGCTCAACGCGATCCACAACGAGGACACCATCGCGAACTACCACCACCAGGGGCGGCAGCTCGGCCGGTTGATGTACGAAGGCCGCTGGCTCGACCCGCAGGCGCTGATGGTGCGCGAGTCGCTCCAGCGCTGGGTGGGCTCGGCGGTCAGCGGCGAGGTGACGCTGCGGCTGCGCCACGGCGAGGACTACTCGATCACGGACACCGTCGGCTCGTCGTTCAGCTACCATCCGGACAAGCTGTCGATGGAGCGCACGTCCGACGCCGCGTTCGGCCCCGTGGACCGGATCGGCCAGCTAACCATGCGCAACCTCGACATCGCCGACTCTCGCGCCAAGCTCGAGGAGTACGCCGGGCTGGGGCTCATCGGCCCCACCCACGGCGAGTTGATCGGGGCGACGCCGGCCGGTGGCGCCGACGCGATCGCGACGCGCGGCGAGGCGCCCGACGACGAGGCCGCGGCCCTGGATCGCGCGGCGATGGAGTTCGGCACCGACTGAGTGCACCGCCGACACGGTCGGGGTCACCCTCGGCCGCCAGGTTGCCGCGAACGCTCTCCGCGAAGCGCAACGGCTGTTCCGCTGACCCACGGTCCGGCGGGAAGGTCGCAGACGTTCCCGCCGGAGCGTGTCGGTACTAGCCGGAGCGTGTCGACTAGAGGGTGCGGTGGAGGAGGTCGAAGAAGGTGTCGCCGCGGATCAACTCGAACGGGTCCGCCAGGAGACCAGCGAGTTCTGCGATATCCGACGGCGTCCAGGACCAGGCGTTGATCCCGCCGGCGATGAAGAGCGGAGCCTTGCCGTCCCAGCCGGCGATGTGTGCGACCAGGGCGGCCTTGTACTCCGCGGCCTTTCCGGGCGGGGAGAAATTGCCGATCACAGGAATGCCGCCGCGATCGACCAGCAGATCACCCTGCTCCCAGGACTGGATGATGCCGCGCACCGGCGTGAGGTCGGCGTACGAGCGTCCGAGTGCTTCCGAGAACGGCACCCACTGGTTGTTCTCCCGATAGTTGTAGGCGTAGACGAGGTCCATGCCTGTGCGACGCATGTACTTGCCGGAGAGCGCGAGGTACTGGTCGACCTCAGCGGCCGGCCATGCACCGGGGTAGGTATAGCCGGCTCCGGACGGGCCACAGATCAGCAGATCGTTCTGCTTCGCCGTGCGCTGGTAGTAGCTCAATAGGCCCGGGCCGACGTCGCTCAGCAGCGGGCTGACGGTCCAGTTGACCGGAGCTTCGCCGCGGTGCGGGTCGTCCCAGATCTCGCGCATCCGCCGCTGGCAGTACTGCACGTTGTCGCCCTCGCCGAATGTCAGAGTCAGGTAGACCTTGTTCTTCGGCTGGATGCGGGTCAGCTTGCGCACCTGGTCCCAGACCGGCGCGGCCACACCGGAGTGCACCGTGCCGTTCATGTAGAAGTCCGCGGCCAGGACCTCGACCCCGCCCTGCGCAGCCAGATCCACCCCGCTCCACTCGCCTGCGACGTCGTTCGCGAACCAACCGGCGTACGGCGTGGTGGGCGCTACCTTCGCGAAGGTAGCGGCCAGCAGGTCGCCCGTCGGGCCGTTCGGCGGCAACCAGCTCACCATCGCCTTGGTAGCAACCACATAGTCCCGGAAGTACGGGAACGGCTCGATCCGCGTCGGTGCCGTGTCGGTGGCCGTGACCAGGTATTGGTTCCACATGTCCACCGTGACCGTGAGGGACGTCGTCCCGGCCGGGGGCGCGAAGCGATAGATGAAGTAGCCGCCGCCGTCCGAGAAGCGGTTGGCGTCGCCGCCGATGGACGAGTTCAAGCCGTCGAACAGGTACGGCGCCTCGGCCGCCGTGCCCGCCAGGAACGACACCAGCTCGGTACCGTTCGCCTTCACCGTCACCGACGCCACCGACGGACCCCATCCGTCGTCGGTGAACGAATCCTGGAACCGGACGAATACGGCTTCCTTGCCGAGTTCGGCGGATACGTCGAGCGTGTAGCTGCCCCGGTTCGACGAGTCCCGGATCTGCCGGGCCTCCCGGGCGACCTCGCGCCAGGGCACGTTCTCGGCCTGCACCACCATCGTCGGAGGCAGCCCGGCGAGCAGCCTGTGGGTGCAGCGCGGGAACAGATTCTCCAACTGCCACTGATATGTCTTGACCCGGTCGGCGTCGAACTTGCCGCGTAGGTCCTGCACGATCCGCAGCCCGTGGGCCTTCGCCTGGTCAGCGTCGGCGACGACCGCGTTCTCGAGCCCGGCCAAGGTCGTCGCCACGTTGAGCGAGTCGGGCACGGCCGGGTCGTGGATGATCGCGCCGCGCACCCGGCCGACGTACTTGGCGACCAGCTCCAGCGGATCGGCGTACCGGGTGGTGGGCAGCAAGGTGTCGGCCAACCAGCGGGCATCGACCTGGCTGCCGCCATCGGAGAACAGGAAGTACAGCTCAGGGCGGGTCCGGTTGACCACGCCTTGCAGGGTGGTGAGCAGGGTCTGATCGCCGCCGCTCAACTTGCTGACATCGCCGTAGTGAAGGTGCTCAGGGCGGTCGAAAGTCGGCAGCAGCCGACTCCCCGACCAGGTGATTCCGCTCTGGGCGGCCGCTGCCGGCAGGGACGGGACCAACCCGAGCCCCCCTGCCGCCAGGGCGCCGCTGCCTGCCAGGAACGTTCGTCTCGACACCATCGTGACCACTCCCCAGTCGGTTGACATCGCTGTCAAATTTCGGCGAGGTTAGCAACGGTGACACTGGGTGTCGATAGCTCGGACAACGTTGTCCTGGAATGGCCGGAAGCAGCCCTCACCAGGCTTTGCGCAGCACCTCTGTCGCCTCGGCGATGCTCAACCCGGCCCGGCGGGCGGCCCGGGCGAACACCGTCGCCGCGGCCTGGGTCTCCTCATCGTCGACCTGGCTGCGCGACGCCAGCACGAAGGTGCCGTTCCGACCGCGCGTCTCGACCAGCCGGTCCGCCTCCAGCTCCTTGTACGCGCGAGCCACTGTGTTCACCGCGAGGCCCAGGTCCCCGGCGAGCTGCCGCACGGTCGGCAACCGCGTCCCCTGCGCCAGCTCGCCCCGCCGGATCAACTGCTCGACCTGAACCTTCACCTGCTCGTACGGCGGCTTGGCGTCGGCCGGGTCCACCGAGATCATCACGAGGTCGCATCCTCCAGCTGTGCGGGCATTCGTCGCCAGGCCTTGGCCTTCGAGCCGATCCACATCGCCCAAGGCATCAGGAGGTAGGTGCCGAGCAGCACGGGTCCTACGGCCCAGACCACTCCGTCGGGGTACTTCTCGGACATGTCGCCGAAAAGCACCGGCATCGTCGTGACCGTGACGGTGAAGCCGCCGAACACGCTGAACATCAGCAGGTCCCGCAGCAACTGCGACCGTTCGGCCTCCTCCCAGCGGAAGGACGATTCCGAACCGGCCGGCTGACTCACCGCAAGCGTTCGGCGCTGAACCAGCAGCGCCGCGAACCAGATCAGCAGGCCGCTAGCAGCGCTCGACGTCAGCAGGACGCCGGATTCCCGGTCCGAACCGCCGACCGCGATCGCCACAACTCCTGCCGCAGCGGCGCAGGACGCGGCGAGACCCGACCACATCAGCACCACGAGCTCGCCCGGCATCAGGTAATCCCCAATCCGTCGGCGGTGCACCTGCGCGACCCGCAGCCCCTCCGGTCGGGCCGCACTCCGCAGGGCATAGCGGTGACTCCACCACGTCCCGGCCAGGCCTCCGGCGAGCCACAACTGCATCGGGATGAACCAGGCCCGGAAGTCGAAATCCAGCATCCACATCGGCTGCAGGCCGAGCACCGCCCCCACCCCCGCGCTGATAAGGACGAGTGTGTTCCGCGAAGCTTGACGGCGGATCGCGTCCGCTCTTGCCGCGGGATCGTCCGGCAGGTCGGCCAACCGCTCCCGCCGGATCACGGCGTCGCTGGCCATCTTCTTCCCGACGATCACTGTGCCCCCTGGCGGTTTGTCTCAGCACAGTTATGACAAACCGCCGCGGGTACGTCAACCTGGACTACGGCTGGCTATCGAAGTCCCCCTGGCCGTACGGCTTCGACTCCACCAGCACCAGCCAGTTGCCGGAGTTGTCCCTCAGCACGGCCTCCACGCCGTACGGGCGATCGGACGGCTCCTGGATGTACTCCACGCCCTTGGCAACCAATTCGTCGAAGGTCTTGCGACAGTTGTCCGTGGCCAGGCCGACGCCGTGCATCGAGCCCTTGGCCATGATGCGGCGGAGCATGTCGGCCGACTCCTCGTCCATCGGCGGCCCAGGCACCATCAGAACCAGCTTGAGCTCCGGATGGTCCGCCTGGACGACGGTGCACCAGCGGAACTCCCCCACGGTGATGTCTTCGTTCGGCAGGAATCCCAGCTTGTCCGTGTAGAAGGCCTTGGCCTCGTCGATGTCGTGCACATACACGGTCACCAGAGAGACGTTCGTGATCACGTTTCCTCCTCGTTTTTTCAGCTCGTATGACGCTAGTGCTCAGCGGGCCCGGAATGCTTCTCCGGAATTGCTGAACTCAGCCCGAGCATGAAGACGAAGCATCCCGGGATCCGGGCGCCGGCCTGGGTGCGCTGGTACTTCGACGGACTCATCCCGACCAGCTCGGTGAAGCGCTTGCTGAACGAGCCGAGGCTGCTATACCCGACCAGGTGGCACACCTCGGTGACAGTGAGGTTCGTGGCCCTGAGCAGATCCGTGGCCCGCTCGATCCGGCGGCGCCCGACGTACTGCATCGGAGTCTCGCCGTACTCGGCGGCGAAGCACCGGAGGAAGTGGTACTTCGACACCCCGGCGGCGGCAGCCAGCCCGGCCAGGTCGAGCGGCTCGGCATAGTTGCGATCGGCAACATCCCGGGCACGGCGCAGGTGTACCAGGAGCTCCACCGGGACCAGGACAGCCGTCACGGACCCGACTCTGCCACATCCAAGGACGGCGTACGACGTCCCCGGCCGGCGGCTCAGCGGGTCAGCCGCTGTCGCGAAGAAGCGATTCGACGACGGAGAATTCAGGAGTCAAGCCAGTCACGCACCCGGCGGGTGAGGAAGTCGAGGTCAGCGGGATTGTCCTGCGGCGCGCCCGCGCGGTGCCCCCAGATGCTGGGGATCACCGCGAGCTCGGCCTTGCGCAACGACGCCAACTCGAGCTCGTTGTCCGCCACCCGGAAATAAAGGTCGGTGGCTGACGGCATCAGCAGCACGCGTGCCTCGATCGCAGCGAGTGCGGCGGACAGGTCCCCGTCGTACGTCGTGCTCACGTCGGCCTCCAGCCAGGTCATCGCCTGCGCGTACTGGTCTGCCGCCCGACCCTCGGCGAAGCGGTCGACCCAGTCGGTTTGGAGGAAGGACTCCAGATCAGGCGCCCCGAGCACCGACTCGTACAGCCGGGCGCGGTAGAAGTCCTGGCTCAGCCCCCACCCGGCGTACACGTGGGCGAACGCCCGCTTGGCCGCCCCCGGCTCCGCGGTGAACTGCCCGTTGCCGCAGTACTCGGGCGCGGCCTCGAGGATGCGCAGCAGACCGGACAGGAAGACCCGGTTGTGCAGCGAAGTGCGGGCGCTGCCGCAGACGACGATCGCCCGCTCGACGAGGTCAGGGTAGAGGGCGGCCCAGTGGTAGGCCTGCCCTGCGCCCATGGAGAACCCGTACGCCGCAGCCACGCGGGTGACCCCGAAGAGTTCGGTGAGCAGTCGATATTGCGCGTGGACGTTGTCGGCCATCGTCACCACGGGCGGGAACTGTGCGTCGGACGACGCGCTGGAGGACAGCCCGTTACTGAACATGTCGGGGATGACGACGAACCAGCGCTCGGGATCCAGGACGCCGTCAGGCCCGATCAGCCACTCCTGGGACTCGTGGGTCGCGCCGTAGCTGCACGGGTAGACGATGACGTTGTCGCGAGCGGGCGTCAACGTGCCATGGGTCTGCCAGGAGAGCTTTGCGTCGCGGATGACGCCACCCCGCTCGACCGGCAGGTCGCCAAGGTCGAAGATCCCGGTCCGCACCGGCCACGCGGTCATCCCAGTACCCCCGTCGGGAGCAGCGCGTGCACTCCCCAGGTCCGGTTCGCGACCTGGGTGACCCGCAGGTCGACGCTGATGCTCGCCATTGCTAGCGCGGTGGTCTTGTCGACGTCGAAGATCACCTGCATCCACCGCACCATCGCATCGAGAGCGTCGCCCATGGCGACGTTGAGGTCGGCATCGAAGCCGAAGGTCACCCGGCCCGCCGGGGTCTCTGCGTGGATCGAGTCAAGCGGACGCCCGTCCTGAACCAGGTCCACGGTCAGCGTGGTGGTCATCGGACACTCGATCGCCGTGCCGCCGACTTCGCCATCCCCCTGGGCGGCATGGCCGTCGCCCAGGCTGAGCATGGCGTCGGCCACGACGACAGGCAGGTACAGCGTGCTTCCTGCCACCAGTTCCTTGCAGTCGATGTTGCCCCCGCCGACAGTCCGGGGAGGGGTCGTGGAGTGTTCGCCGGTGGCCTCCGGGGCCACGCCGATGACGCCGAGGAAGGGCGCCAGGTCACGGGTGAACCCTCCGTTGCAGCGACCGGTGGCAGCGGCCGCGTC
>JAWWPC010000292.1:0-2735 GCA_033851055.1 Kribbellaceae bacterium
TTGCCTCTGCCCTCTTAAACTCCCTGGATTAATAGTCAATTATTCAACTCAATCCAGACAATTCACACCTATTTAAAGGATCCTCCTCCTCCTGTTCAATCTTTCACCAACAGTCCCCGAAGTACTAATCAAGAGGGATCCCTGCCTCCCTGGCCAACCTCTCGACTACCAGGACAACCTCAATATGTCGACAAATCAACTCTCAGTTATCCTGACAGGTGATGAGAACTGGCACCTATTCATTGAACTGGTCAAGACTAAATCACTAGAGTCTAATACCTGGCGATATGTCAATCCTGCGGCTCTAGTAGAAGCAATTCTAGCCCATACTCGACCAATTGAACCAACCTTTGAGACAGTTCACCCACGCCCTCAAGGTAGCCAAGTGCCAATAGTTCTTGCAGACCTCTCTCCAATAGAGTATGCACATTATCAAGAGCTCAAACATGACTACCGGGATAGCCTCAAAGAGTATATCAAGACAGAGGAGGCCCTAGCCAAGATGAGAACACTGATTCAGAACTCAGTTAAGTCTGAATTAATCACACATACGCTCAACTGTCCAACAGCTAGAGATATGTTACTCAACCTACGGGCCGAATTTGAAGCGAACCGAGAAGTCAGAGAACGCCAGCTATTAGCTAAATATCACAAAGCCAAGAGGCTTAGTGCAACTGAATCACTCGAAAATTGGATCCGTAACTGGGAGACTACATATATCAGGTGCAGAGAGATCAACGCTTCAGAGGTAGACGGAGCCAAACCCTTATTTGACTTCATCCACGCCGTACAGGATCGAGTCCCAGGTTTTCATACAGCCTGGTATTTTCGGATTCTACGAGAAGGAGCCTCACTCAATATCCGGGATCTAATCCAGGAACTCAAAGACTACCTCAGAGACACTAATCTAGGTGGCTCAAAGGGAAGGAATGCTGGATTTGCCACCTTTCAGGACCAGAAAGCCCCTGAATCACAACCTACGGCTCAATCAAATCAACCAGCAAATCAATCAAACCAACAACGCAAGCCTCCAAAGTGCATATGTGGTGAACGACACTGGTTTGATCACTGTCCCTATCTCAACTTCCAACCCTCAGCTAGACAACCAGGTTGGAACCCTGACCCGGCTATTCAAAAGACCGTAGAATCAAGACTTGCAGATCAAGACATGAAAGCTAAGGTCGAGAAGGCTAGAGCCAAGACTCAGCGTAAACTCAACCAATCATCCGGAGAATCAAACCTAGCAACTGCCCTTTGCGCATTCAACATACCAGATGTTACAGATGCCTTTACAGTAGGTGAGCTAGACGATAACCGACAATATATAAGGAGTTCAACCCCTGAAATCCACTCAATTCCTCAAGGACAGCTATGGTCGGCTGCATACGGGGGAGGGAGCAATGCCCACAGCTATCAAGGGGACCCTGTTTTACGGCCTAATCCAGCGGGATATATAGCCTCAAATCACATGAAAACGACAACCGATTTGTCGACAACGACAATCAAGTCGATAACAATAACCTCACCAGTAATGAGAACCAGTACGGCAATGAACGCTACACCGGCAATAACAAAACGATGGGATCTATACAATAGCTTCATTCTCGATTCAGGGGCAACTACGCATATTTGCCATACAAGAGATCGATTTAAGAGCTTCAGACCTACCGAAGAGGCCCTATCAACTGCAGGGGCACCAATTCAAATCCACGGATACGGTGATGTCGATATCACTATACAGGGCGCAAAAGGCCCTCGTACAATCACACTCAAGGACACTGCATATATCCCAGATTGCACTACCAATATGATATCATGCCACAAAGTCTTAAAAGCAGGGATTATATGGGATCAAATCAACAACCAACTCACTCAGTTTGGCCAGACATACTGCAAGATCACAGTTATCAACGATCTGTATGTAATTGAACACAACCCAATCACCTTCCAACAAGCCGCGTTTATAGCTAAACGGTTCACCAAATCAACGGCACCAAAGCCAGATCAAGAGGTTACCGTACAGACGCTTCACCGGCGATTCGCTCACGCAAGCCTTACGGCAGTTAAACACCTGCCAAAAGCCTCACATGGCATCACAATCACTAATCCAGAGGATCAATTCAGTTGTGAAGTGTGCTTTCTAGCCAAAGGCAAGAAGCTAATTCACAGGGAACCAACACAGCCACCGCGTGCTCCGTACGAAGTCGTTGCATTCGACTTAATTGAGTTCAAACCAGTCGATCAGGATGCCGGATTAGCAAAATACGCCTTACACTTCTACTGCAGATTCACGGGCATGAATCACGTCTATATCCTACCTGACAAGGCCGAAAACACCCTTCTACACACAATCCAGGAGTTCTGTGCCTACATCACACGCAGGTGGAGTCTCAAAGTATGTGTATTTCAAACAGACGGAGAAAAGGGCCTTGGCCACAACTCCGTACAATGGATCAAACGCGAAGGGATCAGCCTAAACAGATCTCCCACCTCCACACAGGATCAAAATGGTGGTGCCGAAAGATCTGGGGGGGTGATAATCATGAGAGCTCGATCAATACATATAGACTCTGAATTGCCGCCATTTATGTGGCCAGAAGTACTGCTAGCAGCAGGATACCTTCTCAACCGTACGCCTAGACAGAGCCACAACTGGAAAACCCCTCTTGAAGTACTCCAAACCTTCATGAAGTTCAAGGATCCAAAGCCAAAATGCGGCCATATCCGCGTATACG
>JAWWPC010000104.1:0-24692 GCA_033851055.1 Kribbellaceae bacterium
ACGTACTGGGTGCCGCGTTCGCCGGTGTAGATCTGCTTCGGCCGGGCGATCTTCTGGTCGGGGTCGCCGAGCATCTCCAGCCACTGCGCCAGCCAGCCCGAGGTGCGCGGGATGGCGAACAGCACGGTGAACATCTCCGGCGGGAACTGCAGCGCCTCGTAGATCAGGCCCGAGTAGAAGTCGACGTTCGGGTAGAGCTTGCGGGAGACGAAGTATTCGTCCTCCAGCGCGATCCTCTCCAGCTCGACGGCGATCTTCAGCAGCGGGTTGATGCCCGTCACCTCGAACACGTCGTCGGCGGCCTTCTTGATGATCTTGGCGCGCGGGTCATAGTTCTTGTAGACCCGGTGGCCGAAGCCCATCAGTCGCTCCTCGCCGGCCTTCACCCCTTCGATGAACGACGGGATGTTGTCCAGCGATCCGATCCGCCGCAGCATCTTCAGCACCGCCTCGTTGGCGCCACCGTGTAGCGGGCCGTAGAGCGCACCGATGCCGCCGGCAACGGCCGTGTACGGATCGACATGCGATGACCCGATCACCCGTACGGCGTTGGTGGAGCAGTTCTGCTCGTGGTCGGCATGGAGGATGAACAGGATCTCCAGTGCGCGCACCAGCCGGTCGTCGGCGGCGTACTTGGGCTCGCTCATCTTGAACAACATGGACAAGAAGTTCGCCGCGTAGCTGAGTTCGTTGTCCGGGTATACGTACGGCTTGCCCTGGGCGTGCCGGAATGCGAAGGCGCCGAGCGTCGGCATCTTGGCGATCAGCCGGCGGATCTGCAGCGCCCGCGACTCCTCGTCGAAGATGTCGCGGGATTCGGGGTAGAAGGTGGACAGCGCGCCGACCGAGGCCAGCAGCATGCCCATCGGGTGTGCGTCATAGCGGAAACCCTGCATGAAGGTCTTCAGATTCTCGTGCACGAACGTGTGATACGTCACGTCGTGCGCCCAGGCCTCATACTCGGCCTTGTTCGGCAGGGCGCCGTTCACCAGCAGGTAGGCGACCTCAAGGTAGTTCGACTGCTCGGCGAGCTGCTCGATCGGGTAGCCGCGGTATTCGAGGATGCCTTTGTCGCCGTCGATGTACGTGACGGACGAACGACAAGAGGCGGTGTTGACGAAGCCCGGGTCGTAGGCGGCCAGGCCGCCATCGGACTCGACGGCGCTGATCTGCTTGAGATCAGCGGCACGGATGGTGCCATCGGTGATGGCAAGGTCGTAGTCCTTGCCGGTCCGGTTGTCCCGGACGGTGAGCGACGGTTCGGTCACAATGCCCTCTTCGGAAGCTGGCGTCATCGCCTGGTGAGTGAGGGTTATCGTCGCCGGCGGGACGCGATCGGACTGCAATCTTGTCCGCTACGCTAGTGCTGTCGGAGTTCGGTTCCAAGCTGGGGTCCGGTGGGCGGCTGCGCTCACTTTGACCGCAGCATACTCACGCCGGTATTCTGGGCGGCTGTTGTGCGTTACCGGTCTTCCCGCGTGGGGACGACCACTCGCCGACTCATCAGATTGTCAACCTCTTAGAACGAAGGTCAACGACCGTGCGCACGTACAGCCCGAAGCCTGCTGACGTCACTCGCGAGTGGCTTGTGATCGACGCCACCGACGTCGTGCTCGGTCGCCTCGCCGTCCAGATCGCCACCCTGCTTCGCGGCAAGCACAAGCCGACGTTCGCACCGCACGTTGACGGCGGTGACTTCGTCGTCGTCATCAACGCGTCCAAGATCGCCCTGTCCGGCAACAAGCGGACCGACAAGCTGGCGTACCGCCACTCGGGTCACCCGGGTGGTCTGTCGTCCACCCCGGTCGGCGAGATCCTCGACAAGGACCCTCGCAAGGCCGTTGAGAAGGCTGTCTGGGGCATGCTGCCGAAGAACCGTCTCAGCCGGAAGCTGCTCACCAAGCTGAAGGTCTACGCCGGTCCGGAGCACCCGCACACGGCCCAGCAGCCGAAGACGTTCGAGATCACCCAGATCGCTCAGTAACAGCGATCGACGAGCCAGGTAAACGAGGAATCCCAGCGTGAGCGACATCACCACCGAGACCGAAGACCTCGACACCGAGGTGCCCATCGACACCGAGGGTCCGGTCGCCTACACCTCCGAGACGAACCCGACGCCGGAGCAGCGGGCCGAGTCCGGCCGCGTCGCGGTGATCAACCCGGCGGGTGCGACCGGTCGCCGCAAGGAGGCCGTGGCGCGCGTTCGCCTGGTCCCTGGTACCGGTAACTGGACCGTCAACGGGAAGCCGCTGGACGTCTACTTCCCGAACAAGGTGCACCAGCAGCACGTCAACGAGCCGTTCGTCGTAGCCGGCCTCGAGGGCTCGTACGACGTCATCGCGCGGATCAACGGCGGCGGCATCACCGGCCAGGCCGGTGCGCTGCAACTGGGTGTCGCCCGCTGCCTGAACGCCGCCGACGAGGAGGCGAACCGGCCGGGTCTGAAGAAGGCCGGTCTGCTCACCCGTGATGCGCGGATCAAGGAGCGGAAGAAAGCCGGTCTCAAGAAGGCCCGCAAGGCTCCGCAGTACTCCAAGCGCTGACCGCGTTGTCAGAGATGGCGTCACCGCGTCTTTTCGGCACGGACGGGGTTCGTGGCCTGGCGAACGTGGACCTGACTGCGGAGTTGGCTCTCGACCTGTCGGTCGCCGCCGCTCACGTACTCGGCGAGGCCGGTGTCTTCGAAGGGCACCGGCCCCGCGCTGTTGTGGGCAGGGATCCGCGCGCCAGTGGTGAGTTCCTGGAGGCCGCTGTGGTGGCGGGGCTTGCAAGTGCCGGTGTAGACGTGGTCCGCCTCGGCGTGCTGCCGACTCCCGCCGTCGCCTATCTGACCGGGGCGACCGGCTCCGACCTAGGCGTGATGTTGTCCGCCAGCCACAACCCGATGCCCGACAACGGGATCAAGTTCCTGGCCCGCGGCGGGATCAAGCTCGACGACCAGATCGAGGACGCCATCGAGGCCCGGATGGAGGAGGACTGGCAGCGTCCCACCGGTGCGGCGGTCGGTCGCGTGCTGGACGACAACCAGGGCTTCGAGACCTACGTCTCCCACCTGGTCCGGTCCGCTCCGAACCGCTTCGACGGCCTGAAGGTCGTCGTCGACTGTGCCAACGGGGCGGCTTCGCTGACCGCCCCCGAGGCGCTCCGGCGGCTCGGTGCCGAGGTGGTTACCTGCGCCTCCAGCCCCGACGGGCTGAACATCAACCTGAACTGCGGCTCCACCCACATGGACGGCCTCCGCCGTGAGGTGGTCGGCTACGGCGCCGACCTCGGGATCGCCCTGGACGGCGACGCCGACCGATGCTTGGCTGTGGACTCCACCGGTGAACTCGTCGACGGTGACCAGATCCTCGCCATCCTGGCGCTGGCCATGCACGACAGCGGTCGGCTGTCCAACGACACCGTGGTCGCCACCGTGATGAGCAACCTCGGCTTCGTCCAAGCGATGGTGCGGGAGCGGATCGCGGTCGAGCAGACCAAGGTCGGCGACCGGTACGTCCTCGAGGCGATGAAGGCCGGCGGCCACAAGCTCGGCGGCGAACAGTCGGGCCACGTGATCCTGTCCGACTACGCCACCACCGGCGACGGCACGCTGACCGCGGTGATGTTGCTGGCCCGGTTGGCCCAGACCGGCAAGAGCCTGCGGGACCTGGCCGGCGTGATGACGAGACTGCCGCAGGTGCTGGTGAATGTGCCGAACGTGGACAAGAACCGCGCGGGCACCGACGCCGACGTACAGGCTGCTGTTGCGGCGGCCACCGCGCGGTTGGGTGGCACCGGGCGGGTCCTGCTCCGCCCGTCTGGCACCGAACCCTTGGTCCGGGTCATGGTCGAGGCCGAGTCCAGCGACACTGCGGACGAGGTTGCTCACGACCTCGCCAAGATCGTCGAGACCGCGCTCAAGCTCTGACGGGCGGCGGGGCGGTCGAGCCACCTATCTCGAGGACGCAGGGGACGAGTTGGGGTGGTAGCGGATCGGTGCCCTCGAGTTGCCGGATGAGGGCGTCGGTCCCCAGTCGGCCCAGCTCGGGTCCCGGTGATCGCATGATGCTGAGTTCCGGCTCGGACAGCGTTCCCATCTCCCGCGACGTCAGCAACGAGAGCACCGAGACGTCGGCCGGAACAGCCCGGCCGAGCCGGTTCAGCCCGGACACCAGGCCCAGGGCCACGAACTCGTTCAGCGCCAGCACCGCCGTCGTACCGGGACGGTCGCGGATGAGTCCGGCTGCTGCTTCGCGGCCTGCCTGGGCTGAGTGCGTGCACTCCATAACCACGGTGTCGATGCCATACTCGGCCGTCACCCGGCGGTAGGCGGCCTCGGTCCGCACGTACGGACCGTAGTTCCGGAAGCTCGGGTCGGCCACGCTGCCCGAGACCAGCACCAGCTGTTGATGACCGAGGTCATGCAGATACCTGACCGCCTCCGCGACTGTGGTGTCGAAATCGATGTCCACGTGGGCGAGACCATCCAGGTCCGTCGTCCGGCCGATCAGCGCGAACGGCGTACCGGTTCCCTTCAGCACGGTCACCCGGGGGTCGTCCAACTGAACCTCCATCAGCACCACGCCGTCGACCAGTCCCTGCCCGACCAGTTCGGTCAGCTCACCGCCGTCGTTGCTGACCGGCCACAGCACCAGGTGGTAGTCCTGCTTGCGCGCGGCCTCGGCAGCCCCGATGAAGAACTCCGTCGCCGAACCGCCGAACTTGTGCTCGAGCGCGGGATAGGCCATCGCGATGATGCGGGTACGCCGGCTGGCAAGCGCCCGCGCGACCATGTTGCGCCGGAACCCGAGCTCGGCCATCGCCTGCTCGATCCGCTCCCGGGTGGCCGCGGTCACCGGTTTGGTGTCATTCAGCACGAAGGAGACGGTCGCGATGGACACGCCGGCGCGCTGCGCGACGTCGCGCATGGTCACCATCGGCGGTCCTCCTCGTGGCAGGGGCGCACGGGGCGCCCCACCCGCGCAAGACTGCCCACCTTGGCACAGCCGCGCAGGCCAATCGATTCCGCAGCGCCCTGAACTCTTGACAGCGGTGTGACCTACGGAACATAGTCCATGACCACGCGCTAAGTTAAGCGCTTTGCCAACCTCCTGACAAGCGATCCGGAACTCCTTGCAGGTCATCGGTTAAGCGCTTTGACATCCGAGCCGAATGCCCGGCCTCAACCACCGAAGGACTGAACCACCGAAGGAGCGGAATGCTCATGATGACGAAGCGGATCGCCGCCGCGCTCGCCGGTACGACGGCCTTGTCGCTGGCTCTGGCGGCCTGTAGCAACGGCGCCAGTTCACCGGCCTCATCGGGCCAGACTGTCACCAGCCTCTCGATCCTCGACTACTACAACAACGAGCCGGACAAGACTCTGGTGCAGAAGGGACTGGACGCCTGCGCCGGACAGTTGGGCATCACCCTCCAGCGGGAGACCGTACCGGGCGCCGACCTGATCTCGAAGGTCCTGCAGCAGGCATCGTCGAAGACGCTGCCCGACGTGCTGATGCTGGACAACCCCGACGTCCAGCAGATCGCCGCCACCGGTGCGCTGGCGCCGCTGAATGACCTGGGCGTGAACGCCGACGGCTTCACCAAAGGCATCGTCGACGCGACGTCGTACCAGGGAAAGCTGTACGGGCTGGCCCCCGTTGTGAACACGATCGCGCTGTTCTACAACACGAAGATGCTCGCCGACGCGGGTGTGCAGCCGCCGAAGACCTGGGACGAACTGCGGACGGCGGCCAAGAAGCTCACCAAGGGCGGCCGGTACGGCATCGCGTTCAACGCCAACGCGACCTATGAGGGCTCCTGGCAGTTCCTCCCCGCGATGTGGACCAATGGCGGCGACGAGACGGACCTGAAGAGCCCGGCAGTGGCCGAGGCGCTGCAACTGTGGGTCGACCTGGTGAAGTCGGGCTCGGCTTCCAAAAGCGTCATCAACTGGACGCAGGGCGACGTGAAGGACCAGTTCGTCGCCGGCAAGGCCGCGATGATGATCAACGGCCCCTGGAACATCCCGGCGCTGAACGAGTCGCCGAACGTCAAGTGGGACGTGGTGCAGTTCCCGGTGAACAAGGCCGGTCAGACCCCCATCGCACCGCTCGGCGGCGAGGCCTGGACCGTTCCGCTGAACAAGGACGCGGCCAAGCAACAGAAGGCAGCGGACTTCATCAAGTGCCTCAGCTCCGACAAGAGTGAACTGGACTGGGCCAAGGCTCGCTACACGGTTCCGACCAGGACCGCGCTCGGGCCGACGTACGTCAAGGAAGTCCCGTCAATGAAGGCCTTCGCCGAGCAGGTCGCCAACGCACGGTCCCGGACCGGCAAGCTCGGGGACAAGTGGCCGGACGCGGCCAAGGTGATCTACGAGGCGATCCAGCTAGCACTGACCGGTCAGGCGACGCCTGCGGACGCCTTCTCAAAGGCATCAGGTGGCTAGGGCAGGTCTGCGCCGCCGGTGGGGCGAGGAGGTCACCAAGGTCCTGTTCGTGCTGCCGGCCGCGCTTGCGATGCTCGCGCTGTTCGGCTATCCCGTGGTGAAGAACCTGGCGATGAGCTTGCAGGACTACACGCTCAAGACCTTCTTCACCGGTGCCGCGCCCTGGGTCGGCCTGGACAACTACAGAGCCGTGGTGAAGGACCAGATCTTCTCCAAGGCGATGGTGAACACCGCGCTGTTCACCGTCGGCTCGATCGCCTTCCAGTTCGCGATCGGGATGGCACTGGCGCTGTTCTTCCACAAGAAGTTCCCGCTCAGCGGCGTCCTTCGGTCGCTGCTGCTACTGCCGTGGCTGCTGCCGCTGATCGTGTCCAGTGCTACCTGGCGGTCCATCCTCGAGCAGGACAACGGCATCCTGAACCGGAGCCTGGCCGGGCTCGGGATCATCGACTCACCGGTCCCGTGGCTCAACTCGCCCTCGGTGGCCCTGATCGCAGTCATCGGGGTGAACATCTGGATCGGCATCCCGTTCAACCTCACCCTGCTCTACAGCGGGCTGGCCGAGATCCCCGATCAGCTCTACGAGGCAGGGTCGCTGGACGGTGCCACCGGTTGGAAGGGGTTCCGGTACATCACCTGGCCGAACCTGCGACCCGTGGCCAGCGTGCTGCTTGTGCTCGGCGTCGTCTACACGATCAAGGTGCTGGACATCATCCTCGGCCTGACCGGCGGCGGGCCGGCGAACGCCACCCAGACGCTTGCCACGCAGTCCTACCAGCGGTCGTTCGTCGAGTTCAAGTTCGGCCAGGGTGCCGCGTTCAGCAACATCCTGATCGCGATCTCGCTGGTGTTCGCGGTCCTGTACCTGCGGGCCACCCGACGTGCAGTCGATGAATAGGAGAGGCTGATGCCAGACACCAAGCTCCGGCGTGGACTGTTCACCGTGGTCGGCGTCCTGATCCTCTGCGTGCTGCTGTTCCCGGTGTACTGGATGGTGAACGCCTCGCTGCAGCCGTCCGGGAACACGCTGACCGCGAGTTTCCTGCCGCTGGACCCGAGCTTCGCGGGGTACCGCCGGGCGATCTCCGAGCAAGGCCACAACCTGGTCACCAGCATGATCATCGCGCTCGGCACGGTGGTGCTCAGCCTGCTCGTCGCGACGCCGTGCGCCTATGCCCTGGCCCAGTTCCGGTATCGCTGGGTCGGCCTCGGCCTGCTGGCGATCCTGATCTCGCAGATGATCCCGGGCATCGTCATCGCCAACGCGCTCTACACGGCGTACGAGAATCTCGGGCTGCTGAACTCACTGCCCGGGCTGATCATCGCGAACTCCAGCAGCGGCATCCCCTTTGCGGTGCTGATCCTGCGATCGTTCATGCTCTCGGTCCCGCCCGCACTGGTGGAGGCGGCGCGGGTCGACGGTGCCGGGCAGGTCCGGGCCTTCGTGGCGATCGTGCTCCCGATCAGCAAGAACTCGCTGATCACCGCTGGACTCTTCACCTTCCTGTTCTCCTGGAGCGACTTCCTGTTCGCGCTGACGCTTACCACCAAGGGTGGCGTCCGGCCGGTCACGCTGGGCATCTACCAGTACCTGGGAACACAGGTGCAGAACTGGAACGCTGTGATGGCGACCGCGGTTCTGTCGGCGATCCCGGCCATCGCGTTGCTGGTGATCGCCCAGAAGTACATCGCGGCCGGCGCGCTCGGCGGCGCCGTCAAGTGACCAAGATAATCCCCCGACGAAAGGCAACCACCGATATGACGACGACCACCCGCTCCGACACCGTCCGGGTGCTGGTTTGGGGCGAGAACCGGCACGAGCAGGTCGAGCCGCACGTAGCGAAGATCTACCCCGACGGTATGCACACCACCATCGCCGAAGGGATTCGAGAGCACCTCGGCGCCGCGGCGACCGTGAGCACAACGACCCTGGACCAACCCGAGCATGGACTGACCGAGGAGGTGCTGGGCGACACTGACGTACTGGTGTGGTGGGGCCATGCAGCCCACGGCGAGGTGGACGACGCGGTGGTCGAGCGTGTGCACCAGCACGTCCTGTCCGGGCTCGGGCTGATCGTGCTGCACTCCGGTCACTGGTCGAAGATCTTCGGCCGGCTGATGGGCACCACGTGCACGTTGCGCTGGCGCAGCGAGGCTGACCGCGAGTTGGTCTGGACCGTCAACCCGACGCACCCGATCGCCCAGGGCGTGCCGCACCCGATCGTCATCGATGCCCAGGAGATGTACGGCGAGCAGTTCGACATCCCGGTGCCGGACGAGCTGATCTTCATCTCCTCGTTCAGCGGTGGCGAGGTGTTCCGCTCGGGCTGCACGTTCCGGCGCGGCCACGGCAAGATCTTCTTCTTCTCGCCCGGTGACCAGGACTTCCCCGTGTACCACCACAAGGACATCCGCAGGGTGATCGCGAACGGCGTCGAGTGGGCGAAGACCGATCTGCCGCAGCGCTCGTTGCCGACCCTGCTGCGTTACGAGACCGGCGACTTCTTCAACGGCCACGGGTACGCCGGCCCGATCGGGGACGGCGATGCCGATGAGTGAACCGCTGCGGCTCATCCAGGTCGGCGCGGGCGGTATGGGCCGGGCTTGGCTGCGGACTATCGACCAGAACCCGGACGTGGTGCTGGTCGGCTTGGTCGATCTCGACATCCAGGTGGCCCGGGCCGCCGCGGACGAGCACGGGTACGCCGATGTCCCGGTGGCGGCGTCGGTGGACGAGCTGGCCGTTCGGACCGGCGCGGAGGCGGTCGTCGACGTGACCGTCCCGGCCGCGCATCCTCAGGTCAGCATCGGCGCTTTGCTGCGCGGCCTGCCGGTGCTCTGCGAGAAGCCGTTGGCCGAGTCGGTCCGGGAGTGCCTGTCGATGGCGGCCGCTTCGGAGGCGAGTGGCCAGCTGTTGATGGTGTCGCAGTCCCGCCGGTACTTCCGCGCCGCCGCTGCCTTCGGCCGGCAGTTGGCCGAGCTCGGGCAGGTCGGGTCGTTGTCGTGCGAGTTCTTCAAGGCGCCCCGGTTCGGCGGATTCCGGGAGCGGATGGCGGAGCCGTTGCTCGTCGACATGGCGATCCACCAGTTCGACCTGGCCCGGAAACTCATCGGCGCCGAACCGGTGTCGGTCTACTGCGAGTCCTACAACCCGGCCTGGAGCTGGTTCAACGGAAATGCCGCAGCCGACGTGATCTTCACTTTCGAAGGTGGAGCGCGCTTCGCCTTCACGGGCAGTTGGTGCGCGCCCGGGCTGGAGACCTCGTGGAACGGTCGCTGGCGGGCGAGCTCTGACGCCGGGACCGCGATGTGGGACGGCGACAACGCGCCGGAGGCCCAGCTTGCCTCCGGTGAGGCGTTGCCGGCGTCGCTCGGAGACGAGCCGGAGCAGACGGACGGCTCTCTGGCCGAGTTCGTGCAAGCCCTCCGAGGGGCCGGACCGTCGCAGTCGGAGGTGCACGCCAACGTCATCAGCGTCGCCATGGTCGAAGCGGCGGTTCGTTCCACGTCGACCGGCGCCCGGGTCCGCATTGCCGACGTACTGGCGGACGCCCACGCCGAAGCCCTCGCCACCGAACAGAACGGCGTGCTGCTCGCAGCATTGAAGTCTTGGCCGTCAGTCCACGAGGCAGTCGGCCTGCAGACCTAAGAGTGCTCGCGGATGGTGATTTCCCCTTGACCAACCGTTAGGACGTCGGTAACTTTCATGGCCGGGGACCCGAACTGTAATTCAATTACTGGGGGTCGATCATGTCCGCCTTGCGTCGTTTCGCACTCGCCGGCCTTGCCACCACCACCGCCACCGCGTCAGTCGCTGCCGTAGCGCCGTCCGTCGCCACCAGCGCCCCACCAATCGAACCCGATGCCCGGAACACCGCCGTCGTACCGGCAATCAGTACCGTGCAGCAAGCAAGCCAAGCCATGCAGAGGATGTCGCTGGAGGACAAGATCGGGCAGCTGTTCGTGCTGTTTGCCTACGGGCCGGACGCCGCGAAGCCTGATGCCCGCAACACCGCCCTGTACGGCGTCGCGACGCCAGCCGAGGTGATCGCCAAGTACAAGCCGGGCGGCTGGATCTACTTCAATGGCCGCGACAACGTGCAGAACCCGACCCAGTTGGCCACGTACTCCAACCAGCTGCAGAACGCGGCGGTCGGGACGGGCCTGCACCTGCCGCTGACGATTGCGACCGACCAGGAGCAAGGCATCGTTGTACGGATCGGGCCGCCGGCAACGCAGTTCGGCGGAGGTATGGCACACGGCGCGGCCCGCAGTGTCGCCGATGCACGCACCGCGGCGGGTATCACCGGGCGCGAGCTGAAGGCGATGGGCATCAGACAGGACTACGCACCGGTTGCCGATGTGAACGTGAACGCGCTCAACCCGGTGATCGGGGTCCGCTCTTTCTCCTCGGATCCGAAGCTGGTGGCGGACCTGACCGTGGCCCAGGTGCAGGGCTACCAGCAGGACGCGAAGATCATCTCCACCGCGAAGCACTTCCCCGGCCACGGCGACACCGTCGACGACAGCCACAGCTCGCTGCCGACGATCAACCACACCCGCGAGCAGTGGAACACGATCGACGCGCCTTCTTTCAAGGCCGCGATCAAGGCGGGCATCGATTCGATCATGACCGCGCACATCGTGGTGCCCTCGCTCGATCCAGCTGGCGACCCGGCCACGTTGAGCAAGCCGATCCTGACCGGCGTACTGCGTAACGAACTGGGCTTCAAGGGCCTGGTCGTCACCGACGGGCTCGAGATGGCCGCGGTCAGAGCCAAGTACGGCGACGCCGAGGTGGCGGTCCGGGCGATCGAAGCGGGTGCGGACCAGTTGCTGCTGCCGCCTGCCCCGGACGTCCAGTTCAAGGCCGTAGTGGATGCGGTGAAGTCGGGCCGGATCAGCGAGCGTCGGATCGACGAGAGCGTGCTGCGCATCCTGCTGCTGAAGCTCAAGCGTGGAGTGCTCACCCATCCGTTCGTCGACCCGGCCGCAGTTGCCACGACCGTCGGTACGCCGGCCAGCCTGGCCACGGCGCAGCAGATCGTCGACAAGAGCGTCACGCTGGTCAAGAACGACACCAAGACACTGCCGCTCAGCAATGACCCCAGGTCGATCCTGGTTACCGGCTGGGGAGTCACCACCACTCAGGCGCTGGCGGACAGCCTGGCCAAGCGCGGCGCGACCACCACAGTTGCCCAAACCGGAGCCGCGCCGTCGGACGCGGCCATCACCAACGCGGTGACGAAGGCCCGGGCCAACGATGTGACCATCGTGCTGACCCAGAAGGCCTGGGACACCAAGGCGACCGACAGGCTGGCCAAGCAGCAGAAGCTGGTCAAGGAGCTGCTCGCCACCGGCAAGACGGTGATCGTAGTGGCGGTGCGCGACCCATACGACATCGCCTACTTCGACCAGGCGCCGACGTACCTTGCGACCTACTCCTACGCAGCGGTATCGATGGAGTCGCTGACGAAGGTGCTGTACGGCGAGATCAAGCCGGCGGGCAAGCTGCCGGTCGATATCCCGGTTGCGGGCCAACCCGCAGTGCCGCTCTACCCGTTCGGCCACGGACTCAGCTGGTGACGAGGATGAAGGAGACCCCGATGAAGCGACGCAGCCTGCTGGTCGGCGCTGGAGCACTCGCTGCCGCCCCGCTGGTCGACGTACAGTCCGCTTCGGCCGCTGGAGGCCATGATGGGAGCAAGGGTCAGGGCAAAGGAGTCGTGACCGGCGCCCAGGCGTTGGCCGACTCCGGCTGGAAGGCCCTCGCTGGCCAGAAGGTCGGCGTGATCAGCAATCCGACCGGCATCCTGAACGACCTCAACCACATCGTCGACACGATGCACGCATCCGGCCAGGTGAACGTCGTCGCGGTCTTCGGGCCGGAGCACGGCTTCCGCGGTAGTGCGCAGGCCGGCGGCTCCGAGGGCGATCACGTCGATCCGCGGACCGGGATCATGGTGTACGACGCGTACGGCGCGGCCGCCGACAAGCTGGCCACGCTCTATACGAAGTCGGGTGTCGAGACCGTGGTGTTCGACATCCAGGACGTCGGGGCGCGGTTCTACACCTACATCTGGACCATGTACGAGGCGATGCTGGCCGCGGTCCGGACGGGCGCCCGCTTCGTCGTACTGGACCGGCCCAACCCGGTCGGCGGCTACGCGCGCGGTCCGATGCTCAAGCCTGGGTACACCTCGGGCGTGGGCAAGGAGGAGATCGTCCAGCAGCACGGTATGACGGTCGGCGAGCTGGCCCGGTTGTTCAACGCGGAGTACCTGCCGATCGACAGCGGCGGCTCGCGGCTCAAGGAGCTGCAGGTGATCCAGGTGAACGGCTGGCGGCGGGAGCAGCTGTACCCCGAGACCGGTCTTACCTGGGTGATGCCGAGCCCGAACATGCCGACGCCGGACACCGCTCTGCTCTATCCGGGTACGTGTTTGTTCGAGGCGACCAACATGTCCGAGGGCCGTGGCACCACCCGGCCGTTCGAGCTGATCGGCGCCCCGTACGTCGACTACAGATGGGCGGCGGCGCTGTCGGCCAAGACGATCCCGGGTGTCAGCTTCCGCGAGGCCTACTTCACGCCCACCATCAGCAAGAACGCGAACGTGCTCTGCGGCGGCGTCCAGGTGCAGATCACCGACCCGGGCAAGGTGGAGGCGATCGTCGCCGCCGCCCACATGATCGTCGAGGCAAAGCGGCTCTACCCGGAGTTCAGCTGGCGGGCGGAGAACCCGCCCGGCCGCTGGATCGACCTGCTCACCGGGTCGGACCGGTTCCGCACCATGCTGACCGCGAATGCAACGGCCGAGGAGATCGTGGCCGCTTGGCAGTCGGAGACGGACGCCTGGAACGTTCGCCGGGCCAAGTACCTGCTTTACAAGGGAGAAGACCGGTGAGACGTGCGATCGTGCTCACGGCAGTCACTACGCTGGTGCTCACCATGGCTACCCCTGCAGTTGCCACCGGCAACAACTCCTCCGGAAGCTTCGACCACCCGTACGCCGGCTACGCACCCAGGACGACCCTGTTGCGCGACTCCACGCCCGCGAAGGCCGGCCTCGACCCCGCCCCGATAGATGCGGCCCTTCCTCAAGTCGCAGGCTGGACCCAGCCGTCCGGGACGGTCAAACCCCTGTACGCCGGCGCGGTGACGCTGCTCGCCCACGACGGCAACGTGGTCACCCGCAACGCGACCGGGATGGCGCTGAAGTATGCGGACGGCAGTGGTACCGAACTGCCCGCGGACCAGCAGATCCCGATGCGCACCGACACCATCTTCGACCTGGCGTCGGTGTCGAAGCTGTTCACCTCGATCGTCGTACTTCAACTGGTTGAGGCCGGCAGGATCAGCCTTGACGCGCCGATCGCGACGTACGTGCCGGAGTTCGCCGAGAACGGCAAGGAGTCGATCACAGTCCGGCAGGCGCTGACGCACACCACCGGACTGCCCGCCTGGCTGCCGTTGTGGAGCGCCCAGCCGGACCCGGCCTCCCGGCTGCACATGGCCCTGACGGCGAAGCCGACGAGTGTGCCCGGCACGAAGTACCTGTACAGCGACCTGAACCTGATCTCGCTCGGCGAGGTCGTGTCGCGGGTATCCGGCAAGTCCTTGGACAAACTGGTTGCCGACGGCATCACCAAGCCGCTGCAGATGCGCGACACCGGCTACAACCCGGATCCGAAGAAGAAGCCGCGGATCGCTGCCACCGAGTACCAGACGGCACCACCGCGCGGCATGGTCTGGGGTTCGGTCCACGACGAGAACGCGTGGTCGCTCGGCGGTGTCGCCGGGCACGCGGGTGTCTTCTCCACGGCCGATGACCTGGCCGTGCTGGCGCAGACCTTCCTGAACGGCGGCAGCTACCGCGGGGCGCGGATCCTGAAGGAGGACTCCGTCACAGCGATGATCACCAACTTCAACCAGAACTTCCCGGGGAACGACCACGGCCTGGGCTTCGAGCTCAACCAGCGCTGGTACATGAGCGGCCTGTCGGGATCCCGGACCGCCGGGCACACCGGCTACACCGGCACCTCGATCGTGATCGATTTCGACTCCCGCTCGTTCGCCATCCTGCTCACCAACCGGGTGCACCCGAGCCGCAACTGGGGCAGCAACAACCCGGCACGCCGGGCCGTCGTCCAAGGACTGGCGTTGTCGCTCGGAGTGACGCCGCGGCACGGCAAGGATGCGTGGTTCTCCGGCACGGCGGACGCGACCACGGCGACGCTCGCCACCAACGTCGTCGTACCGGCGGGTGGTGCGCAGTTGTCGTTCGACCTGTTCGTCGACACCGAGGACAGCGACCTGATGTATCTGGAGAGCTCAACCGACGGCATCACTTGGAGCAAAGTTCCCTTTACTGTCAGGGATCGTGGCTCGGTGACGGACACGGACGGGTCCATCAGCGGCTCGGGCGACCGGCACTGGCATCAGGCGTCCGCGCAACTGGCACCAGGCTCGCAGAGGCTCAGATGGCGCTATACCTCCGACCCGCTGTACACCGGTCGTGGGGTCTATGTCGATGGGGTGAAGATCGTCAGCGGTGATCAGGTGCTTATCGACGGTGAGCGAACGCCTGAATCATTTATCGCCGCGGGTTGGAGACTTTCGCGTCGATGACCCCGCTCGGTGCCTCTGCGCCGTACGGTGGCGATATGACTTCGATGACCTCCCCCGAACCCGCGGGGCCGCTGCTGGTCCGGGTCCGCGCGGTGATGCCCGCGCTGGCACCGGCGGAGCAACGGGTCGCGAATGCGGTACTCGCCGATCCGGGCGGCGTGGCGGCGATGACGATCTCGGAACTGGCCGAGGTCGCCTCCACCTCCGAGACAACGGTGATCCGGTTCTGCAAACAGATCGGGGTTCCCGGCTACCCGCAGCTCCGGCTGCAGCTGGCCGCCCAGTCGGCGCGGGACGATGTCCGCCCTGAAGTCGGCGGCGACATCGAGCCGGGCGACGCGCTGGCGGACGTGGTCGGCAAGGTTGCGTTCGCCGACGAGCAGGCCGTGCGCGAGACCGCGCAGCAGTTGAACGTGGAGGTGCTGACCAAGGTCGTCAGCGCGGTCGCCAATGCGCCCCGGGTGGACCTCTACGGAACCGGCGCGAGCGCGTTCGTGGCGCTCGACCTGCAGCAGAAGCTGCACCGGATCCGCCGGGTCGCGTTCGCGTGGTCGGACGTGCACGTCGCGCTGGCCAGTGCGGCGCTGCTGGGCGAGGGCGACGTCGCGATCGGCATCTCCCACACCGGGACCACGGTCGAGGTGGTGGAGGCCCTGGAGGAGGCCGCCAAGCACGGTGCCACCACAGTCGCCGTGACGAACTTCCCCCGCTCGCCACTGGCCCGGACGGCCGACCTGGTGCTGACCACCGCGGCACGGGAGACGACGTACCGGTCCGGGGCGATGTCCAGCCGGATCGCGCAACTTGTGGTGGTCGACTGCGTGTTCATCGGTGTCGCCCAACTGGTGCTACCGGATATCCGCAAAGCGCTCGAGGACACTGCCAGCGCGGTGCGTGGGCACCGGCTCAAAGGCTCTGTGAACGATCAACAAAATTGATAAAATAGTCAGTAGGAAAGTAACATCGCAGCTGTGATCACTCCGACGGAGCAGCGCAATCCCAGGACGCTCGCGATCGACGCGGTAGGCACCACCGAGATCCTCCAGTTGGTCAACGCGGAGGACGCCCGGGTCGCTGGCGCGGTCGCTGTGGTGATCCCCGCATTAGCCCACGCCGTGGATGCCGCTGTCGAGGCGGTACGCAGCGGTGGCAGGGTGCACTACTTCGGCGCCGGCACTTCCGGCCGCCTCGCCGTTCTCGATGCCGCGGAGCTGCTGCCAACTTTCCATGCGCCCGAGGACCTCGTGGTCGCGCACCATGCGGGCGGTACGGCGGCACTGCTGCGAGCGGTGGAGAACGTCGAGGACTCCGAGGAGGGCGGCGCCGCCGACGCGGCCGACGTGACCGGCCTGGACATCGTGATCGGCCTGACCGCCTCCGGCGGCACCCCGTATGTCGCCGGCGCTCTGCGCGCGGCCCGGGCCGTCGGCGCCACCACCGCCCTGATCACCTCGAACCCGTCGGCGCCGCTGGCCGCGCTGGCGGACATCGTGATCGCCGCCAACACCGGCCCCGAGGTGATCGCCGGGTCCACCCGGCTGAAGGCCGGCACCGCACAGAAGATGATCCTGAACAGCTTTTCCACCACATTGATGATCAAGCTCGGCCGGACCTGGTCGAACCTGATGGTCGACATGGTCGCCACCAACAACAAGCTGCGCGGCCGGGTGCTGCGGATCCTGGCCGAGGCCACGGGTGCCAACCCCGAGGCTTGTGCGGCAGCGCTCGTAGCGGCCGATGGCGAGCTGAAACCGGCCCTGGTACATCTACTCAGCGGCAGCCCGGTGTCTGAGGCTCGAGCTGCCCTGGACGAAGCCGGCGGCCGCGTCGCCGTCGCCCTGGGCAAGCTCGGCGCCCGGGCCTAGTGGTGCCAGACACACCACTCGGCTCTGTCAGAGCTTCCGCAGCCTGACCCAGCGGACCGCGTGATCGGCGCCCTTGCGGAGCACCAGGGTGGCTCGCGACCTGGTCGGCAGGATGTTCTCGCGCAGGTTGGGCCCGTTGATGCTGTCCCACAGCGACTCGGCCTTGGCGATCGCCTCGTCCCGGCTCAGCTCGCCGTACCGGACGAAGTAGGACTCCGGGTCGCGGAAGGCCGTTTCCCACAGCTTCAGGAACCGGCGCACATACCAGGACCGGATGTCGTCCGCCGCGGCATCGACGTACACGGAGAAGTCGAAGAAGTCGCTCACCGCGAGGCCGCTCTTGCCGTCGCCGCGGCGCGGGGCGGGCTGCAGCACGTTCAGGCCCTCGAGCAGCAGGATGTCCGGTTGTTCCACCGTGGTCCGGGCGTCCGCCAGCCGGTCGTAGTGCAGGTGTGAGTAGACCGGCGCCTCGACGTTGTCCATGCCGGACTTCACCTCGACGACGAAGCGCAGCAGGGCCTTGCGGTCGTACGACTCCGGCCAGCCCTTGCGATGGAGCAGATTGCGGCCCTCCAGCTCCGCGTTCGGCCAGAGGAACCCGTCGGTGGTGACGAGGGCGACGCGGGGGTGCTCCGGCCAGCGGGCCAGCAGTTCGCGCAGCAGCCGGGCGGTGGTGGACTTGCCGACGGCAACGGAACCGCCGATGCCGATCACGAACGGCGTGCGGGTGGCTACCGGCTGACCGAGGAACGCCTCGGTGTCGGAGTGCAGCGCGCGGGCATGCCTCACATAGAGTGACAGGATCCGCGACAGCGGCAGGTACACCTCGCGGACCTCGTCGATGTCGATCTCGTCGCCGAGACCGCGCAGCCGCTCGACCTCCTCGGCCGTCAGCGGCGACTCGGTGGTCTCGGCCAGCTGCGCCCAGGCAGCGCGGTCCAGCTCGGTATAGGGAGTCACCTCCCGTGGCGGCTGCAGCATGGGCCCATTCTTCCCACACTCCGTCCCGCTAGTGTGACCGGCATGATGAAGGGACGGTGCGATACTCCGTGGGTGTGGCGCTTGTCACTGACCAGGAAGCGGTCTATGCCGAGAAGGTCGGTCTCTGTCGAATGAGTAGCTGTTGATAGTGGGCGTGGGCATCGATGTCGTGGACGTTGAGCGCTTCATGATGACCCTGGAGCGCACCCCCGGGCTGCGTGACCGGGTCTTCACCGAGGCCGAGGCGAAGAAGCCGCCGGCCTCCCTGGCCGCCCGGTTCGCCGCCAAGGAGGCGCTCGCCAAGGCTCTCGGAGCACCCGCCGGGATGCAGTGGCACGACGCCGAGGTACTGACCGACGAGACCGGGCGGCCCTGGCTGGAGATCACCGGCACGGTGGCCGCACGCGCCGGCCAACTGGGAGTCCAGAGCCTTCATCTGTCATTGAGCCACGACGCCGGCATCGCCTCGGCGGTCGTCGTACTGGAGGGTTGAGAATGCGCCGCGCCCACACCGTCGCCCAGGTCCGCAAGGCCGAGCGGGAGCTGATGGCGCGGCTCCCCGAAGGCACCCTGATGCAACGCGCCGCGACCGGCCTCGCCGTTGCCATCAGCAAGTTCCTGGGCTTCGCGTACGGCGCCCGTGTGGTGCTGCTGGTCGGTTCCGGCGACAACGGCGGCGATGCCTTGTACGCAGGGGAGAAGCTGGCGCGCCGCGGTGCGCAGGTAGTTGCCGTACTCGTCTCCGACAAGGCCCATCAAGGTGGCATCAAGGCTTTGATCGCGGCCGGAGGACGAGTGGGTAGCACTGAGGCCATCGCGTCAGCCGATGTCGTCGTGGACGGCATCGTCGGCATCGGTGGCCGTCCGGGACTCAAGCCGGAGGCTCTGGCCGCCGTGCGGCTCGCCGGTCAGCACGACGTGCCGATCGTCGCCGTGGACATGCCCTCCGGCGTCGACGTCGACACAGGCGAAACCCCTGCTGAGCATGTCGACGCCGCTTTGACCGTGACCTTCGGTACCCACAAGATCTGCCACTTGATCGATCCCGCTGCTGCCGCCTGCGGCCCGGTACACCTGGTCGAAATCGGCCTCGACCTCCCGCCAGCTCCCGTCGAGGCTTTCCAGGTCGACGACGTACGACGCCTCTACCCGGTCCCGCGCCTCGAGTCCGACAAGTATTCGCGCGGCGTCCTCGGCCTGATGGCGGGCTCGGCCCAATACCCGGGCGCCGCGGTGATCGCGGCCTCCGGCGCCCTCGCCGGCCCGATCGGCATGCTCAGGTACGTCGGTCCTGACGCCGTCGAGGTGGCGGTCCGCGCGGTCCACCCGGAGGTGGTCGCGGGTGAGGGCCGGGTTCAGGCCTGGGCGATCGGCTCGGGCCTCGGCGACGAATTCGACCGCGACAAGATCCGAGAACTGCTCGCCGGATCCGAACCCGTCCTACTCGACGCGGACGGCCTGAAGGCCCTGACAGGCGAGGTAACGGCACCCACCCTGCTTACTCCGCATGCCGGCGAGCTCGGCCGGCTGCTCGGCGTACCGCGGGAGGACGTGGAAGCACGGCGGCTGGAGCATGCCCGGGAGGTAGCAGCGCGATTCCGGGCCACGGTTCTCCTGAAGGGCTCGACCACGGTGATCGCCTCGCCCGATGGGCGGGTGCGCGTCAATACGAATGCGACGGCCTGGCTCGCAACGGCCGGCGCAGGCGACGTACTGGCTGGCCTGTGCGGTTCCTTGCTTGCTGCCGGCCTCGACCCGTTCGATGCCGCCAGCGTGGGCGCTTACCTCCATGCCGCCGCGGCCAACCTCGCCGCAGCGGGCGGACCGACTACAGCCCTCCAGGTCGCCGGCCACATTGCAGAGGCCACTCGGCAAGTCCTGTCGGCGCGGGCTGGCGCGACACCTTCGTAGCCGTCAGACACGCTTGCCACTCCCGCTATGTCAGGAGCAGGATGTCCGGCATGCTGGATACGACATGCGACCTGATGGCTACATGAAGCGACGCCGCACGACGGTTGCCCTGCTGGCAGCCGCTGTCCTGATCCCACTCGGGAGTCTCGCCGTTACCGGTCCCGCCGAGGCCGGTGGGAGTCCGCCGGCCCGGTACGTCGCGGACCGGGCGACCAAGATCGACGTGATGGGCGAATGGGCCCACCCCGACGACGACACGAGCGTCATCGGGCCCTGCGGGGTCTGGCATCAGCGCTACGGCACCAAGTGCGGCATCATTCAGGTCACCAGGGGCGAGGGTGGAGGTAACGCCGTCGGCACGGAACTCGGGCCGGATCTCGGCCTGCGCCGGGAGAACGAGGACCGGGTCGCCCACTACCGCTCGGGCACGGTCGACATCTTCAACCTGGACCGGATCGACTTCTTCTACAACCAGAGTGCGCCATTGACCCAGACCTTCTGGGACCACGAGGAGACGCTGCGTCGCCTCACCCGGGTGATCCGGACCACCCAGCCCGAGATCTACATCGGCTTTACCCCGACCCTGGCGGCAGGTCACGGCAACCACCAGGAGGCCGGCCGGCTGATCTGGGAGGGCGTGCTCGCGGCCGCGGACCCGAACATGTTCCCGGAACAGCTGAAGGGACCTGGCGCGCTCAGCACCTGGCAGGTCAAGAAGGTGTTCTCCGGCGGCAGCACAGCAGGCACGGGTGGCAGCACCACGGCCGCGAACTGCACGACCGGCTTCGTGCCCACGCCTGGCACCAACCTCGACACCGTTGCAGGGGTGTGGACCGGGTACGACTCGCCGTACAAGTGGCCGGCAGGCAACCTGCAGGGCAAACCGGCCGGCTCGTTCAAGAGCTGGCAGCAGGTGGCTGACGAGGGCCGCTTGGCCTATCCCACCCAGAGCCGGGTGATGTACAAGGGAGCCTCGGATCCGGCCTGTTCAAGGTTCGGCATGACGCAATCCTTCGTGCCGTTCCAGCCCAACATGGCGGCTGACGGTACCGCCAACCCGAAAGCGGGGCAGGACGACGCGATCCTCTTCGGCGCTACCAAGGCGGACCCGGGAGGGCTTCCGCAGGGAACACTGGAATACCTGACGTTCTCGCGCTTCCTCAACGTGGCGGGCGAGCCTTTCCAGGCAACGGTCCACCTCCGGTCAGGCAGCGGATGGCTGAAGCCGGGCAAGGTCGCACTGACCGTGCCGACAGGGTGGACTGCCAGCGCGCCACAGCAGCTCGGCTGGGTCTCGGATCAGCAGGAGACCACGGTCACCTTCACCGTCACACCAAGCGCGACGGCATCGGTCAACCAGAACGCTAAGGTCTCCGCTCTCTTCACCACCGACGCCAAGGCGGGCTACACGGATAACGTCGTCCGGATCGTCTCCCCGACCGAGGGCCGGTTCCAGCGCTGGGGCAACTGGCAGGAATACGACCAGTGGCTCGCCGACACGGCTCCGCAGGCCACCCGGCTGGGCAGGTCGGCAGCTATCCAGTCGATGGCCATCGGTCAGACGATCGCCGTGCCGGTGGTCGTGCACAACTGGTCCAACCAGTCGCAGAGTGGCACCGTCGGGCTGTCCCTGCCGCCCGACTTCAGCGCGGACGCAACGTCCAAGCCCTACGCCGGACTCGCGCCTGGTGCCGAGAAGACGGTGAGCTTCGAGGTCACCAACACCGATACCACCTTGCCCGCAACGCAGAACGTCTCGATCCCGATCACGACGAGTTACAGCACGCCGGCGGGGTCCGGGACCGAAACCCTGACCATGTCGCTCGTTCCAGCGACCGCGATCGCCAACGCCTCGGCCGCCCCAGTTGTCGACGGTACGGCGGCCCCTGGTGAGTACGCCGGTCCCACCCTTGACCTCGGCCGGATCTGGCAGGGTGCCACCGGCTGCACCGGCACGGACGACTGCGGTGTCTCTGCCACTGGTCAAGGGAGTACCGCGAAGGTCAGCTGGTCCGGCGACGCCCTGTACTTCTTCATCCACATCCGGGACGACTACCAGTCCTATGCGGTCACTCCGGAGGAATGCGTCGGGCACTGGCAGGCCGACTCCGTGGAGATCCTGCTCGACCCGCGCGGGAACTCTTCGCAGGTTCTGAAGGACACGGCGAACACCTTCAAGCTCGGCATCTTCCCGTTCACCAACGACCCGACCAACCGCAACGGGAACGGCGCGAACGGGCCTTGCTGGTCGCGGGATGCCGACAACCACCAGGGCTACTCCACCGGACCACTGGCCAGCACCGTAAGCGATGCGCCCAACGCCGCCGGCGTACAGGTCGCCTCGACCGCGAGCTGGGTGGGCAGCAACGAGACCACCACGCCGCACGCCTATGCCGGTGGCGGGTATGACCTCGAGGTCAAGATCCCCATGGCCGATCTGCCGGCGGCGGTCGACCCGGCGAAGCTGGGCCTGAACATCACGCCGTACGACAATGACGACACCTCCGCGGCGGGTACCACCACGCTCCGGCATATCGACAACAGCACCCGGCTGGGCTGGTCCGCGCTTGGTAGTGTCCAGTCCGACCCGTACCGCTGGGGGCAGGCGTCGCTGACCGGCTACGTCCCGCCCTCGGATCGCCCGACGACGCCGACGGCGCCGAACGTCTCGAATCCCAATCTCAACGGAATGCTGTCCCCACAGACCATCGCCCAGTCGGCCCGCGACGGCGTCCCCATCTCGGGCCGCGTCCCAGCGCCGGCCGGTAACAGGCTCAAGGTAGCGACAGCCACGCTGAACCGCTCGTCGGTGGACCTGGATATCACGTCCACCGGTTCCGGCACGGCTCGCCTGTTCCTCTGGACGGGCGAGGTCGGCGCCGTCCCCGTGTACACGACCAGTTGCTCGCTCGCGGCCGACCCGGCTCCGGACTACGGACTGACCCCGTGTGCTGTCACCGACGGCGGAATTCCTGCCTGGTCGCCGGACATGAGCGGACACGTGGTCAAGCAGTCGACGAACCCGATCACCGAGAAGACGAAGCACCTGTCCATCCAGATCAGCGCGGCCCAGCGGGCCCGGCTGGTGCAGGACGGACGCTTGCTGATCTCGTACGAGACGGCGAAGGACGAGGTCCAAGCCGTCGACCTCCAGCTGAAGCGGTAGCCCGCTCGTTGGGCCAGCAGGGTTGTCTCTGAACGTCGGCCGGTTAGGGTTCCCGGGTGACTGGACCCGGATTGGTGATCTTCGACAACGATGGCGTACTGGTGGATTCCGAACGGCTGGCCAACGGGATCCTCGCCGAGCTGCTCACCGAGGCTGGCCTGCCGTACACGCTGGACGAGGCGGTCCGTGACTTCATGGGCGGCAGCATGGTGCTGATGCGCCAACTCGCCGAGGCCAGGCTTGGTTCGCCGTTGCCGGCTGACCTGGAGGACCGGTACCACCAGCGCCTGTTCGACGGTTTCGCTCAGCTACAGCCTGTGTCAGGTGTCGCTGCCGTGCTGGACCACCTCGACGCCACCGGTACGACGTACTGCCTGGCCTCGTCAGGTACGCATCGGCGGATCCGGACGGCCTTGACGGCGGTTGGGTTCTGGGACCGGTTCGAGGGGCGGATCTTCAGCTCAGAGGACGTGCGTCATGGCAAGCCCGCGCCGGATCTGTTCCTGCACGCGGCGGCCACGATGGGCGTCAAACCGGTCGAGTGCGTGGTCGTCGAGGACAGCCCGCTGGGTGTCGCCGCCGCGAACGCGGCTGGTATGAAGGTGTTCGGCTTCGCCGCCATGACCCAGGTGGAGAAGCTGGCCAGCGCAGACGCGATCTTCCATGACATGGCCGCTCTGCCCGCCCTGATCGCAGCCGCCTGAGAGACTGGAATGGCTATGCCCCCTCACTTTCACGACCCCGGCGCCCGCGCCGAGGCGGTCGTCGACCTCGGCGCGATCCGGCAGAACGTCGGCACGCTGCGTGCGCGCGCGGGGACCGCTCAGCTGATGACAGTGGTCAAGGCCGACGGCTACGGGCACGGCATGATCCAGGTCGCCCGCGCGGCCCGGGACGCCGGTGCCGAATGGATCGGGGTCGCCGTCATCGAAGAAGCGCTGGCGCTGCGGGCTGCCGGTGACACCGGACCGATCTTCTGCTGGCTGGCCACGCCGGGTGAGCCGGTCGTGCAGGCCATCGCCGCCGGCATCGACCTCTCTGCCTCCGCGCCCTGGGGCATCGACGAACTGGCCGCGGCCGTCACCGACAGGCCCGCCCGGGTCCACCTCAAGATCGACACCGGTATGAGCCGGGCAGGTGCCACCGCGGAGGAATGGCCGGACCTGGTTCGGGCCGCGGCCCGTGAGCAAGTGGCGGGCCGGCTCGAGATCATCGGGATCTGGTCGCACCTGGCCTGTTCGGACGACCCCAAGAGCCCGGTCAACGAGCAACAGATCGACGCCTTCTTGTTGGCGGTGGACGTCGCCCGGTCGCTCGGCGTCGAGCCGCAGGTGCGCCATCTGGCCAACTCCGGCGGAACACTCGCCCTGCCTGCTACCCACTTCGACCTGGTCCGGCCCGGCATCGCGACGTACGGGCTGTCACCATTCGGGCGGGCGCTGTCGTCGGAGGAGCTGGACCTGCGGCCCGCGATGACGCTGCGGGCACGGCTCGCTTCGGTGAAACGGGTACCGGCGGGGGTCGGGGTTTCGTACGGGCACACCTGGACGACGCCGGCGCCGACCACGCTCGGGTTGATCCCGCTCGGGTACGGCGACGGAATACCCCGGCACGCCTCGGGAACCGGGCCGGTCCAGGCGGCGGGCGCGCGTCGTATCGTCGTCGGCCGGATCTGCATGGACCAATTCGTGATCGACCTCGGGGACG
>JAWWPC010000125.1:0-34777 GCA_033851055.1 Kribbellaceae bacterium
TTCATCGGGCCCTTGTGACCACGAGGGCTCGATGAGGGCGTCACGGCCAGGGCTTCAACTGAGGCAGGTCGCCGTCGATCGGGCCTTGCGGAGTCCGGCCCGCGAGCCAGGCGGTGAGGTCGGTGAGCTTGCCAGTCAGGACGCGTGGTTCACCTGTGCCGTTCTCCCAGGTCGTCTCGCCGGACCGCAGGACCAGTCGGGCGTTGTCCGGCGTTCTCGGGCGGAGGAAGTCCAGCAGATGCAGGCAGAACTCGTGCGACCAGTCGTCGCTCGTCAGTCCAGCGCAAGATCGACGGTGTGGACCTCGAGTTCGCGCCAGCCTGCGTAGACGGTGTCGCCCAGAGTGCTGTCGCGATGCCGCACCGGCCGTGCCCAATCGTCCGGCCCGACCTCGTCCCATGCCCGGACCAGGTCTGTGGTCGCTTCGCGCACCTGTCGCTTCAACGCCTCGGCGGACCGCTCGGCGCCTGCTTCGATCGCGCATCCCGCGCCGCCCGACCACCGTCGTACATGTCGATCAGCCGGCCGGCCAGCGATTCGTCCACCTGCCGCGTCATCGCCTGGCTGAAGTTCGCGAGGTGGATCATCACGTGCCCGCGCGACCACCCGGGCAATCCGGACCGCGGCCTCGTCAAGTGAAGCCAGGAGATCGGGGATCGACTCCCTCACCGCGCCGGACCGGCAGCGGCTGCGGGCCTGTCCGGCGGCACGGTGCGTGAAGTATTTCTTGCAGGACGATCCGCGGCAGACCTGGTGCTCGCCGTTGTGCGGCAACCGCGAACGGGTCAACCGCTACTACCGGTGTCGGCGCGGCGAGCCAACGGCTACCGACGCGGGGTAACGGCGTGGGTAACAGGCGTGGGTAACAAGGGACCAATGAAGGCCGACACGCCGGGTAACTACGGACCGACGAGCGGGGGGTCGTGGGCTGGGGGGTGGGGTGGGGGTAGGGGTGGATAGCCTGGCGGGTATGACGGTGGCGGGGTTCAAGGATCTGTGTGTGGATGTGACGTGTCCCGGTGCGATGACGTCGTTCTGGGGGGAGGTGCTGGGGCTGACCTCGCCGGCGGACAACCCGGAGATGTTGGTCGGGGATCGGGCGGAGACGACAGTCTGGATCAACAAGGTCCCCGAGCCACGGACGGTCAAGCAGCGGGTCCATCTGGATGTCAGCGTCGGCGCCATCGAGGACCTGGAGCGGCTGGGTGCGAAGGTGCTCAGTCCGATCTCGGATCAGCAGCACTGGGCGGTGCTGGCCGATCCCGAGGGTGGCGAGTTCTGCGGGTTCGTCCGGGACAGGGTGCCGGCGTACAAGCTGATCGAGCTGGTGGTCGACTCGACCGACCCCGGGGCGCAGGCGCGCTGGTGGGCCGCGGTGGTCGGCGGTGACGTGCAGCGCGACCCGGAGCACCCCTGGTACTGGCTGGAGAATGTGCCGGGGCTGCCTTTCGCCTACTGGGTGTTCAACCCGGTGCCGGAGCCGAAGACGGTGAAGAACCGGATCCACTGGGACGTCACGGCGGCCGAGCTGCAGCCGGTGCTCGACGCGGGTGCGACACTGCTGCGGCCCAAGGACGATGAGATCGGCTGGCACATCTGCGCCGATCCGGAGGGCAATGAGTTCTGCGTTTTCCTGCCGCCGACCGTCGAAGGAAGCTGATGACCAAGCTCGATCTGACCATGTCGGGCCCGAACCTGACCGCCGCACTCGTCGACATCTCCTCGGTGAGTGGCACCGAGCAGGAGTTGGCGGATGCGGTCGAGGCAGCCCTGACCGCCTGCGCGCACCTGACGGTCTCGCGGCACGGCAACACTGTCGTCGCCCGTACCGAACTCGGGCGGGACGAGCGGATCGTGATCGCCGGCCACCTCGATACGGTCCCGCTGAACGACAACCTGCCGTCGCGGCGCGCGGACGGCCTGATCCACGGCCTCGGCGCCTGCGACATGAAGGGCGGCGTCGCCGTCGCCCTGCGGCTGGCCGGAACGCTGACTGAGCCGAATCGGGACATCACCTACGTCTTCTACGACTGCGAAGAGGTCGAAGCCGACCGGAACGGCCTGGGCAAGCTGTCCAAGACCGACCCTGAGCTGTTACAGGGCGTGTTCGCGGTGGTGATGGAGCCGTCGAACGCCGGCGTCGAGGCTGGCTGCCAGGGCACCATGCGGATCGAGGTGACCGTCCGGGGCGAGCGGGCGCATTCGGCTCGCTCCTGGATGGGGAAGAACGCGATCCATGGCACTGCGGGGGTGCTCGCCCGGCTGGCGGCGTACGAGCCGAGGCGGGTGCCGATCGACGGGCTGGAGTACCGCGAGGGCCTGAATGCGGTCGGGATCAGCGGCGGCGTGGCCGGCAACGTGCTGCCGGATCTGTGCACGGTGGCGATCAACTACCGGTTCGCGCCGAGCCGGTCGGAGGCGGAGGCCGAGGCGCACATGCGGGAGGTGTTCGACGGATTCGAGGTGGCCGTCACCGACTCCGCGCCGGGCGGATTGCCCGGCCTGGAACGGCCCGCGGCGGCCGCCTTCGTGCAGGCCGTCGGCGGCGAGCCACAGCCGAAGTTCGGCTGGACCGACGTGGCCCAGTTCACCATGCTCGGCGTACCGGCGGTGAACTACGGTCCGGGCGATCCGCTGCTCGCGCACAAGCATGAGGAGTTCGTCCCCGAGGCCGAGATCGAGCAATGTGAACAGCGGCTGAGGACTTGGTTGACCTGAGCCTGTGTCGGGGTCGCGACGCCTGCTGACCGCCTAACCTGGGGGAATGGCAGATCCATCGATCCACCCCGACCGGCCAAGGCAGTCGCAGCGAGGACCTGTGACGATGCGGCGCAACCAGGTGCAGGCCTCGACGTCCGAGCAGCGGCTGCTGGACAGTCGCGGACCATCGGACTGGGTGCACACCGACCCCTGGCGGGTGCTGCGGATCCAGTCGGAGTTCGTCGAGGGTTTCGGTATGCTGACCGAGCTCGGCCCGGCCATCAGTGTGTTCGGCTCCGCCCGGACCAAGCGCGATGACCCGATGTACGCCGCCGCGGAGGAGTTCGGCCGCAAGCTGGTCGGCGCTGGGTACGCCGTGATCACCGGCGGCGGCCCGGGCGTGATGGAGGCGGCGAACAAGGGTGCTTCCAAGGCCGGCGGCGTCTCGGTCGGCCTCGGCATCGAACTGCCCTTCGAGAACGGCCTGAACGAGTGGGTCGACATCGGGATGAACTTCCGCTACTTCTTCACCCGCAAGACCATGTTCGTGAAGTACGCGCAAGGTTTCGTGGTGATGCCGGGCGGCTTCGGCACCCTGGACGAGTTGTTCGAGGCCCTCACGCTGGCCCAGACGCGGAAGGTGACGTCCTTCCCGGTCGTCCTGTTCGGGTCGTCGTACTGGGGCGGGCTGGCCGACTGGCTGCGGGAGACGATGCTTGCCGACGGCAAGATCTCCGCGGCGGATCTGGAGATGTTCATCATCACCGACGACGTGGGTGAGGCGATCAGCTACATCATGAAGGCGGGCGAGCTGGCCGACGCCGCCGCTGAGGCCGCCGCCGAGGCCGCCGCCGACGATGTCGCGGCAGGCGACAGCCCCGAGGCTCGTGAGCGCAGCGAAGCCCACTGGCTGGGCTCGGATGGCAGCTGAAACTCATAGCTGTTGTGCGTTGAGGTACGTCGACGTGGCACGATCGGGGACGTGATGTGGTTCTTCGCGCTGATCGTCGTCCTGCTCATCGGTGCTGTTGCCGTGGTGGCCTCGGGGCGGTGGGGCGCCATGAGTGAGACATATGACGACCGGCCGGACGTGCTGGTCCCGGCTCGGCATGCGCTGACCGCGGACGACATCGAGTCCTCCAGGTTCGCCGTCGGCGTGCGCGGCTACCGGATGGACGAGGTCGACACGCTGCTTGAACGAGTCGCCCGGGAGGTCGCCGAGAGGGATCGCCGGATCGCTGACCTCGAGCGCGCGGTCACCCCGATCCTGCACGGGCCGGAGGGGGCGGGCTTCAGTCCCCGGGACCAGTTCCCCCAGCCCGTCACCGAGACACAACCTGAGGCGGACGCTGCACCCGACGAGCCGGCCGTCAGCCCTGAGCCGGTGGCTGACGTGAAGCCTCCGCGGGGCCGGCATACCGCAGCCTCCGACCCGGCCCCGATCCAGAGCCCGATCCAGCGCCCGGCTCGATGATCCGGCTGGTGTCGATGATCCAGCCGGCTCGATGAGCTGTCACGCCGAAGCGAAGATCGACCTTCCACTTGCACCGCAAGCGGCCTGGGACGCGGTGATGGACTGGGACGGTCAGTCCCGCTGGATGCTCTTCACCCGCGTCTGGGCGACCGAGCAGGACGGCCGGGGCGTCGGGGGCGGAGTCTCCGCGCGCACGGCTGTCGGTGCTCTCGGGTTCACTGACCGTATGGTCATCACAAAGTGGGCTCCGCCGCACGAGTGCCGGGTGAAACACCTCGGCCCCGTGGTCCGCGGCGAGGGTGCCTTCGTCGTCACCCCGGCTGCTGCTGGTCGTCAGGCGGGCAGCACCTTCACCTGGTCGGAGGACGTGATCGCGCCGCTCGGCCGGCCCGGTGCCGCCGGCTGGCCGGTGGTCCGACCCGCGTTCGAGTTGATGATGCGGACCTCGCTGCGGCGGCTGGCGAAGCAGGTGAACGCCCGATGACCGTGGTCGGTCCGGACGGCCACCCGCGCTGCAGCTGGGCTGTCTCGGCTCCGGAGTACATGAGCTACCACGACGAGGAATGGGGCAAGCCCGTCCGCGACGACCACGGGCTTTACGAGCGGATCACCCTGGAGGCCTTCCAGTCCGGCCTGTCCTGGATCACCATCCTGCGTAAACGGCAGAACTTCCGCGCCGCCTTCGCTGGGTTCGACCCGCGGTTGGTCGCGGCGTACGGGCCTGCCGACTTCGACCGACTGATGGCCGACCCGGGCATCGTCCGCAACAGGCTGAAGGTCAACGCCGCGATCGCGAACGCCCGGGCCCTGCTCGAGCTGGACAAGGGCGCCCTGACCGAGCTGCTCTGGTCGTTCGCCCCCGTCGACCGCCCGGCACCGAAGACCAACGCCGACGTGCCGGCGACCACGCCTGAGTCCGTCGCGATGTCGAAGGCGCTGAAGAAGAACGGCTTCGTCTTCATCGGCCCCACCACTTGCTACGCGCTCATGCAGGCCACCGGCATCGTCAACGACCACCTCGCCGACTGCATCTCCCGCTGACCTCCCCGATCACTTGCCGGTGAAGGTCGGCGCTTGCTTGGCTACGAAAGCGTCGACGGCGTTGCGGTGGTCCTTCGTGCCGCCGGTGAGACGCATCTTGCCGGCCTCGAACTCGAGGGACTCCGCCAGCGTGTGCGTCGCCGAATAGGCGATCGACTGGCGGACTGCGCCGTACGCGACGGTGGGACCGTCGGCGAGCTTGGTCGCCAGCCCGGCCGTCGCGGTGGCGAGCTGATCAGCCGGTACGACGCTGCTCGCCAGGCCGAGGGCGAGCGCTTCGGCGGCGGGGATCGTGCGCGGGAAGTAGAGCAGCTCCGTCGCCTTGGCGTGCCCGACCAGCCGGGGGAGGGTCCAGGAGATGCCCGTGTCGCAGGACAGCGCGATGCCGGTGAAGGCGAGGTTGAACCCGGCCGTGTCGGCGACGATCCGGAAGTCGCAGGCGAAGGCGAGCGACGCGCCGGCGCCGGCGGCCACCCCGTTCAAGGCCGCGATCACCGGCTTCGGCATCCCGGCCAGGGCCCGGGCGATCGGTGCGTAGTGGTCCGGGACGGTGTTCCACAGGGCGTCCAGGTCGTTCGCCGCGAGCAGCTGGATGTGTTCCTTCAGGTCCTGCCCGACGCAGAAGGCGCGGCCGGACCCGGTCAGCACGACACACCGGACCGCGTCGTCCTCCGCGGCAGCCTGGACGGTGTCCCGCAATGCCACCTTGGTCGCGGTGTTGAGCGAGTTCATCGCCTCCGGCCGGTTCAGGGTGATGGTGGCGACGCCCTCGGTGACGTCGTACCGGACAGAGGTGTCACTCATCGTGGCAAAACTCCCAACGCTCGGCGAGAGAACTCAGTGGATAGACAAGCAGAGGTCGACGAAACGCCCGGCTGCGGGGCTCAGCCGGTTCGCGTGATGGTCGAAGAACTCGGCGGCGCGGGTGCCGGCCCAATCGTCCGGCAGCAGGTCGGCCGGCAGCCCTGGGTCGCGGAAGAGGAACTTGCGCCACTCGTGCACCAGGGTCGAACGGACCGCGAAGGCCTGCTCGTCGTCCTCGTCGGTGCCGGCGCCGTCTACCAGCGCCTTCGCCTCGATCAGCCAGGCGTCGTACGAGGCGCCGAGTTCGTCGAGCTTCCAGACCCGCCGGGCGAACTCGCCCGCACCCTCGTTGACAGGGGCCTGGAAGCGGTCGGCGGCGATGCCTTCCACGCCGAGGATTCGGTCCACCTCGGCGTCGTTGCGCAGCCCGACCCAGGCACCGTCGGATAGTGGAGCCCAACCCAGGAAGGCGAGCTGGCTGGCGAGCTGCTCGCGGCGGCGCGCGTTCGGCACCTCCCGCAGGATGCCGAGGTGCCAGTGCTGGTCCCAGCCGCTGTTGCCGGTGCGGTAGATCCGGACCGCCGCGTCGTCGAGTCGGCGACGCGCCCGGGCGCTCAACGCATAACCGGGCAGTCCCTCGATCCGGGCCGGCTCGAGCCAACCCTGGCGGACCATCCGTGACACTGCCGTCCGGACCGCCGGAGGATGGACGCCCAGCGGCGCGAGCAGTCGGACCAGCGCGGCCACCGGGGCCCGCGAACCACGCGCGCGCAGATGGTCGCCGTACAGATCGAAGAGGGCTGAACGGGCGTGCACGTGCCCGAGTCTGCCGTATAGTGCGCCGCTCTGGCCCGCAATCGGGGATAATAGCCCCGATACACACTGCGATACGCGCCGACGGCGCATCACCGCGCGGGGACCTCACGGTCACTCGCGGTGTCGTCTCAACACCGAAAAGGGAAGGGGTGCGCGCATGGCGGCGATGAAGCCGCGAACGGGCGATGGTCCGCTCGAGGTCACCAAGGAGGGCCGCGGGATCGTGATGCGGGTTCCGCTCGAGGGCGGCGGTCGGCTCGTCGTCGAGCTGAATGCCGATGAGGCGACCGAGCTCGGGAACGCGCTCAAAGCCGTCGTCGGCTGACGCGATCACCGCACGGTGCGCCTTCGGTGTGTGCCCTGACAGCTGGATGGCCCCGGCGGGTGCTTTCGGGCACCGGCCGGGGTCGTTACCGTTGGCCCGTCCAGTTTGATCAAAAGTGAGGACCCCAGGTGGCTCGCCGAAGCACTGCCCGCAACATCTTCCCGTCCGTGCCGGCTGTGGTGTGGCAGCCCGGGCTCCCTGTTCACGGCTCCCGTACCTGGGTGGTCGTTGTCGGCGAGGCCGGACTGCCCGCGGCGGCCAAGGAGGCCGGTGAACGTCTCGGCGTGGACCTGGACCGCCTGGTCGAAGCCCAGACCGGGACCGGGTTCAGCCCGGCTGCAGGCGCCACCGCGTCGTACCCGCTGCTGACAGGCGAGGTGACCGAGGTACTGCTGCTAGGCGCGGGCGAAGGCACCGCGGCAGAGTTGCGACACGCCGGTGCCGCGCTGGCTCGTTTCGGCCGCGGCAAGGACGAGCTGACCACTGTCGTTGCCGAGGGCACGGAGGAGGCGGCGCTGCAGGCGTTCGCCGAGGGGATCGTGCTCGGTTCCTTCACGTTCCACCGCAAGACTGTCGAGGTCGGTAAGCCGATCGTCGAGCGGATCCTGCTCACCGACGGCTCGGATGCCGACAGGACGGCGACCATTGAGCGCGGCCTGGTCGTCGGCCGCACCGGCTGGCTGGCCCGCGAGCTCGCGACCACCCCCTCCAACGAGAAGGATCCAGCCTGGCTCGCCGCCCGCGCGACCGCTATCGCCGGTGAGACCGGGCTCGAGGTAAGGGTCTGGGACGAGAAACAGCTGGCCGCCGACGGGTTCGGCGGGCTCATCGCGGTCGGCCAGGGCTCCACCCGGCCGCCGCGCTTGATCCGCCTCGACTACACCCCCGACGGCGCTACCAAGGACACCCCGTACGTCGTGCTGGTGGGCAAGGGCATCACGTACGACACCGGCGGCCTGTCGCTCAAGCCGCGCGAGGCGATGGTGTCGATGAAGCGCGACATGACCGGCGGCGGCTCGGTCATCGCAACTCTATCGGCGTTGTCAGCGCTGTCGGTAAATGTCAAGGTCACCGGACTGATCTGCGCCGCCGAGAACATGCCGTCCGGGACGGCGTACCGGCCCGACGACGTGGTCCGGCACTACGGCGGACGCACCACCGAGGTGAAGAACACCGATGCCGAGGGCCGGATGGTGCTCGCCGACGGCCTCGCGTACGCCGTATCGGAGCTGAAGCCGGACGTGCTCGTCGACATCGCCACCCTGACCGGGGCGATCAAGGTGTCGCTCGGCTCGATGCTGTACGGCGGCCTGTTCGCCACCGACGACGCGCTGGCCGACAACCTGGCCGGCGCGGGTGACGTGTCCGGCGAGCGGCTCTGGCGGATGCCGCTGCCGGACGAGTACCAGGAGCTGATCTCGACCTCGATCGCCGACTCGGTGAACAGCTCGAAGGGGCCGGGCTCGATCACGGCCGCGCTGTTCCTGAAGGCGTTCGCCGGCGGCCTACCGTGGGCGCACCTGGACCTGTCGAGCATCGCCGAGTCCCCGCGCGACGAGTACGAGTACAGCCTCGGCGCCACCGGTGCCGGCGCTCGCCTCCTCACCACCTGGCTCGCCGGCGACACTCCCACCGCCGGCATCCGCCGCTCAGAGGAGTAGAGAGCGATAGAGCTCCACCGTTCGTTCGGCGACCGCGTCCCAGCCGAACTGGGAGACGGCTCGTTCGCGACCGGCCTTGCCCATCGCGTCGGCCTTGGCCGGGTCGGCGACCAATTCGTTGATCGCCGCGGCCAGGTCGCGCTCGAAGGCGATCGGGTCGTTCTCGTCGTAGCGGACCAGAGTGCCGGTGACGCCGTCGTCGACGACCTCGGGGATCCCGCCGACGGCGCTGGCGACAACCGCGGTCTCGCAGGCCATCGCCTCCAGGTTCACGATCCCGAGCGGCTCGTAGACAGACGGGCAGACGAAGGCCAGCGCGCGCGTGAGCACCTGCCGGACCTCCGGGCGCGGCATCATCTCCGACACCACGAAGACACCGTCGCGTGAGTTCTTCAGCACCGCGATCTCGGCGTCGGTCTCGGCCTTCAAGTCGACCGTGTCGGCCGCGCCGGCCAGCAGGACCAGCTGCACCGACGGGTCGAGCTGGAGGCCGGCGCGGAGCAGGTGTGGGACACCCTTCTGACGGGTGATCCGGCCGACGAAGGTGACATACGGGCGGTTCAGGTCGACCCCGAGCCGCTCCAGCACGTGTGTCGCCGGGTCCGGGTGATAGAACTCCGCATCGATCCCGTTCGTGATCACATGCACCTTGGCCGGGTCCACCGAGGGGTAGCAGGCGAGCACGTCCTCGCGCATCCCCTTGCTCACCGCGACCACCGCATCCGCCGCCTCGTACGCCGTCCGCTCGGCCCAGCTGGACAGGCGGTAGCCACCCCCGAGCTGCTCGGCCTTCCACGGCCGCCGGGGCTCCAGCGAGTGCGCCGTCACCACATGCGGGACGTCGTACAGGAGTTTGGCCCAGTGGCCGGCCATGTTTGCGTACCAGGTGTGGGAGTGCACCAGGTCGGCTGTCGGCACGCCGGCGGTCATCGAGAGGTCGGCCGCGAAGATCCGCAGCGCGGCGTTGGCGCCGGCCAGCCGCGGGTCGTCCTCGGAATGGGCCATCGCGCCAAGGCGGGGCTCACCCATGCAATGCACGTCCACGCTGAGCAGCCGGCGCAGCTCGCGGACCAGGAAGTCCACGTGCACCCCCGCCCCGCCGTACACGTCCGGAGGGAACTCTCTGGTCAGGATCGCCACCTTCATGTCCCGACCATAGCGTCAGCTGAGGTGGGTTGGGACCCAGTAGCGCAGCTTGCCATGACGTTCGTCCTCGAGTTCGCCACCGGCCGCCTGGATCACCTTGCGGGAGGCGATGTTGTCGTTGTCGCAGGTGACGAGGGCCGACTCGATGCCCAATCCGGCGGCGAACGGCAGCGATTGGATCAGCATCTGGGTGGCGTAGCCCTTGCGCCGGGCCGACGGGCGGACCACGTAGCCGATGTGGCCGCCGAGCTCCAGCAGCGGCGCAGTCAGGGTGTGCCGGATCGAGAGCCGGCCGAGCCATTCGTCGCCGCCGACGAACCAGAGTACGGTCTCGTGCACCAGGTCGGGCGGCAGCATGGTCCTCGGGTCGGCCGTGCTCCGGATCGCGTCGACCATCCGGCCGAACTCTACCGGGTCCGTGGCCTCCTCGCGGGTCCAGTCCTCGCTGACGCCGTGAGCACCCATCCAGCGCTCGTCGGGCTTCATTTCTTCCCACGCGGCGAGGAAGGATCGGTGAACAGCGGTGGTTGGGACGAGTAGCTGTGGCATCCACCCAGTGTGGCGACTCGCGGCCGCCTTATGTCAGGGGGCTCCCGGCGTTAGTGTGCGAACATGGCGAAGGCACCCAGAGTTCTCGGAATCGTGCTGGCGGGCGGTGAGGGCAAGCGGTTGATGCCCCTGACGGCGGACCGGGCTAAACCGGCGGTTCCCTTCGGCGGCAGCTACCGGCTGGTCGACTTCGTGCTGTCGAACCTTGTGAACGCGGGCTATCGCAACCTGTGCGTGCTGACGCAGTACAAGTCGCACTCGCTGGACCGGCACGTCACGATGACCTGGCGGATGTCGACCCTGCTGGGCAACTTCGTCATCCCCGTGCCTGCCCAGCAGCGGCTCGGGCCGCAGTGGTACCAGGGCAGCGCGGACGCGATCTACCAGTCGATGAACCTGATCAACGACCACAAGCCCGAGATCATCGTGGTGTTCGGCGCCGACCACGTGTACCGGATGGACGCCTCCCAGATGGTTGCGGCGCACATCGAGCGCGGCAACGGTGTCACCGTGGCCGGGATCCGGGTCCCCCGGTCCGGGGCGTCGGAGTTCGGCGTGATCAAGACTGCTGCGGATGGCCAACGCATCGCGGATTTCCTGGAGAAGCCGGCCGACCCGCCCGGGCTACCGGACTCGCCGGACGAGACGTTCGCGTCGATGGGCAACTACGTGTTCACCGCGGACGTGCTGGTCGAGGCGCTGCGCAAGGATGCCGCGAACCCGGCCTCCCGGCACGACATGGGCGGCGACATCGTCCCGATGCTGGTTGCCGAGGGCCAGGCAGGGGTCTACGACTTCAATGACAACTACGTACCTGGGGCTTTGGAGCGGGACCGCTCGTACTGGCGGGATGTGGGGTCGCTGGACTCCTACCACGAGGCGCACATGGATCTCGTCTCGATCCAGCCGGTGTTCAACCTCTACAACTCCGACTGGCCGATCTTCACCTCGCACCCGCAACTGCCGGGCGCCAAGTTCACCGACAACGCGACCGTCAGCGAGTCGATCGTCTGCCTCGGCTCGATCATCTCCGGCGCGACCGTGGACCACTCGGTGCTCGGCTCGAACGTGGTCGTCAGCGCCGGCGCGAAGATCGAGCGCGCGGTGATCATGGACAACTGCCGGATCGGCGCGAACGCGGTGCTGAAGAACGTCATCCTGGACAAGAACATCGAGGTGCCCGACGGCGTCGAGCTCGGCGTCGACCCGGACCTGGACCGGGAGCGTGGTTTCACCGTCAGCAAGGGCGGCGTGACGGTGCTCGGTAAGGGACAGGTCATCAAGGAGTGACCGCGGAGTCGGACGCCAAGGAGCTGGATGCCGAAGATCCGGGGCATCGGGATCTGTTCGACGTCCCGCCCGCTGACGGTGGTGACTATCCGGAGGTCGCGTACTTCGCCGGCAACTCGCTGGGGCTGCGGCCCAAGTCGACCCGGGCGGAGCTGCTGGAGGATCTCGACGCCTGGGCCCGGTTCGGGGTCGAGGGACATCTGGAGGCGGAGCGGCCCTGGCTGCCGTACCACCGGCTGCTGACCGAGCCGGCCGCGAGGCTGGTCGGTGCACTGCCCAGCGAGACCGTGGTGATGAATTCGCTGACCATCAACCTTCACCTGCTGATGGTGTCGTTCTATCGCCCGGCGGGAGCACGCACCCGGATCGTGATCGAGGACGCGGCGTTCCCGTCCGACAGCTACGCGGTCCGCAGCCAGGTCCGCTTCCACGGGCTGGACCCGGACGATGCGGTGATGAGGCTGCGAGCCCGGCGGGGTGAGGACAGCCTGCGGACCGAGGACGTGATCAGCCGGCTGACGCCGGAGGTGGCACTCGTCCTGCTGGGCGGCGTCAACTACCTGACCGGTGAACTGATGGACATCCCGGCGATCACAGCTGCCGGACACGCGGCCGGTGCGATCGTCGGCTGGGACCTCGCGCATGCTGCCGGCAATGTCCCGCTGGACTTGCACGACTGGGATGTCGACTTTGCCGCCTGGTGCTCCTACAAGTACCTGAACTCCGGCCCAGGGTCGCTGGCAGGTGCGTTCGTGCACGAACGGCACCTCGCGGACCCGGACCTGCCGCGTTTCGAGGGCTGGTGGAGCACCGACGAGAGCACCCGCTTCGAGATGGCGGCGATCGCCCGCCCACCCGCGACGGCCGACGCCTGGCAGGTCTCCAACCCGCCGATCTTCTCGCTGGGCCCGGTCCGTACGTCACTCGAGATCTTCGACAAGTTCGGCATGGTCGCGCTGCGGGAGCGCAGCCTCAGGCTGACCGCCTACCTGGAGAAGCTGCTCGACGAGGTCACCCCGACCCGGCCTCTCGATCTGGTCACGCCGCGCGAGCCGCACCGGCGTGGCGCCCAACTGTCGGTAAGGATCAGATCCGGTACGGCGGGCCTATCAGGCCCAGTGGGTGAGCTGGCCCGGCGGCTACGTCAGTACGGCGTGATCGCCGATTCGCGGGAGCCGGACATCCTCCGACTGGCACCGGTACCGCTGTACTCGACGTACCACGACTGCTGGCGTGCTGCGGACGCGCTGGCCCGAGCTGTACCGGAGGCCGGATGACTGACCGTGTCGCGATAGTGGGCGCAGGGCTGGCCGGCAGTTTGCTGGCCTGCTTCCTGGCCCGTCGCGGCCTGTCGGTCACGCTCTACGAACGCAGATCCGACCCACGCGCCGGGCAGGCCGAGCGAGGGCGATCGATCAACCTGGCCATCTCCGAGCGCGGACTCGATGCGCTGCGGCGACTCGGTCTGGTCGAGCAGGTGATGGCCGACGCGCTGCCGATGAGCGGCCGGATGATCCATCCGGTCTCCGGTCCGCTCGACTTCCAGCCGTACAGCGTCGGGCGCGACCGCGCGATCAACTCGATCAGCCGCGGTGCGCTCAACAATGCCCTGCTGGATGCGGCCGACGCGGCGCCAGGCGTCGAGCTCTGCTTCGACCACCGGCTCGTCGACCTGGACTCACCGACCGGCACGATGATCTTCGTGACACCCGCAGGCAAGGTGCAGGTCAGCGCGGCGGTGGTGCTGGGTGCGGACGGCGCGGGTTCTACGGTCCGGGGCCAGTTGCTGGGCGACTGCGCCGTGACCGAGCGCGTCGACTTCCTGGATTACGGCTACAAGGAGCTCAGCATCCCGGCCGCGGCCGGTGAGTTCGCGCTCGACCCGGGCGCCTTGCACATCTGGCCCCGCGGTACGTCGATGATGATCGCGCTGCCCAATCCGGACCGGTCGTTCACCTGCACCCTGTTCTGGCCCACCGGCAGCTTCGACGCGTTGACCACCCCGGTGGCCATCGGGAACCACTTCCGGACCCACTATCCCGACTTGGTTCCGCTGTCTCCGAACCTGGTGGACGACTACCAGTACAACCCGGTCGGCGTACTCGGCACCGTTCATACGATGCCCTGGCAGGCGCACGGCAGGACCGGGCTGTTCGGTGACGCCGCGCACGCGATCGTGCCCTTCTACGGTCAAGGTGCCAACTGCGCCTTCGAGGACGTGGTGGAGCTGGACCGCTGCCTTGCTGACACCGGCGGCGACTGGGCCCGGGCCTTGCCCCTCTTCGAGCAGCGCCGGCGGGACAACACCGAGGCGATCGCGCAGATGGCGCTGGCCAACTTCGTCGAGATGCGCGACAAGGTGGCCTCACCGGTGTTCCGGCTCGGCAAGCGGATCGAGCACGCGCTGGAACGCGCCCTGCCGGGCCGCTACGTCTCCCGCTACGAACTGGTGTCGTTCTCGACCACCCCGTACGCCGAGGTGCAGCAGCGGGTCCGGCGGCAGCACCAGGCGCTCGCTGGCGTGGTACTCCTGGCAGGTGGACTCGCCGCGATCGCGACGGGCAAAGGCAAATGGCGGCGATGACTGCGATGACTGCGATGACATTGTGGCGGCCGGAACTGCTGGCCGGCCGATCGGGCGGTCAGCCGGGACTGCTCCGCAACTACGTCGGCGGCGAGTTCGTCGCGGGCGCCTCGACCTTCGCCAAGGTCAGCCCTGTCACGGGCGAGAAGATCTTTGACGTCGCGGAGGCCGATGCCGCCACCGTGGACGATGCGGTCTCAGCGGCTCGCACCGCGTTGCACGGCCCATGGGGTCGGATGAGCGAGCAGGAGCGTGCCGTCGTGCTGCGCCGGGTCGCCGACGAACTCGAGCGCCGCTTCGAGGATCTGGTCGCGGCTGAGGTGGGTGACACCGGCAAGTCGATCGCGCAGGCACGTACCCTGGACATCCCGCGCGGCGCGGCCAACTTCCGCGCTTTCGCCGACATCGCGACCAGCGCATCCACGGAGTCGTTCAGCACCGTGCTGCCCGACGGCCGGCGCGCGCTCAACTACGCTGTCCGCAAGCCGGTCGGCGTGGTGGCGATCATCGTGCCGTGGAACCTACCGCTGTTGCTGTTGACGTGGAAGGTCGCGCCGGCCCTTGCCTGCGGCAACGCCGTCGTGGTGAAGCCCTCCGAGGAGACACCGTCCTCGGCGACCGTGCTGGCCGAGGTGATGGCAGCCGCCGGTGTACCGGACGGTGTGTTCAACCTGGTGCATGGATTCGGTCCGGACTCGGCCGGGGAGTTCCTGACCCGCCATCCGGGCGTCGACGCGGTCACCTTCACCGGCGAATCGGCTACCGGCACTGCGATCGCCAAGGCTGCAGCCGATGGCGTCAAGGCCGTCTCCTTCGAGCTTGGCGGCAAGAACGCCGGGCTGATCTTCGCCGACGCAGACCTCGACGCGGCCGTCGAGGGATCCGTCCGCTCGGTCTTCACCAACGGCGGCCAGGTCTGCCTGTGCACCGAACGCCTGTACGTCGAACGCCCCGTGTACGACGAATTCTGCGCCCGGCTGGCGAAACGGGCCGGGGAGTTGCCGTTCGGCTGGCCCAAGGACGAGGCGACGGCGAACATGCCGCTGATCTCGCAGCAGCACCGGGAGAAGGTACTCGGCTACTACGACCTGGCCCGTACAGAAGGCGCGACCGTGCTCGCAGGCGGCGGCGTACCGTCGTTCGGTGATGCCCGGGACGGCGGTTCGTACGTGCAACCGACGGTGGTCACCGGTCTCGGGGCCGAAGCGCGGACCAACACCGAGGAGATCTTCGGGCCGATCTGTCACATCGCGCCGTTCGATGACGAGGACGAGGCCTTCGCGCTGGCCAACCGCAGCAAATACGGGCTGGCGGCAACGGTCTGGACCCGCGACGTCGGCCGGGCCCACCGGGCCGGTCTCAACCTCGACGTCGGCATCATCTGGGTGAACACCTGGTTCCTACGCGACCTGCGAACGCCCTTCGGCGGCATGAAGGCCTCCGGCGTCGGCCGCGAGGGCGGCATCCACTCCCTCGCCTTCTACTCCGAACTGACCAACGTCTGCGTAGAACTCTCATGATCAGACAAAGAAAAGACCCGGCCCACGAGGGACCGGGTGCGTTATGTCTAAAACCCTACACCATTTCACCAGGCCGCTGGCTTGGTGTACCGCCCGGCCGGATCTGGGAGCTGGTGAAGGTGGAAATCGGCAGGTGTGAGCTTGCGCCACCAATGCCGGCCCGCTCCGTCACTGGGATTGCCCGTGAGGTCGCCGGCGAAGAGACCTCCGCGGGGGTTGACGTGCCCGACTGGCACGCGGGATCGAGCTATGTGGACGGGGAGTTTGAGGTCCGAATCGTTGGAGACCACAACGACAGCGTCGACGTCATCTTGGAAGACGTCCATCAGCAGGTGAGAAGCGACATTGACGTCTGTTCCCTTCTCCTCCTGATGGAGGGTCGAGACCATGAACAGCGCATCGGGAACCGGCGTACCGAGTGTCGACTGAACCATGACCGGCCATTGGGCGGTCACGATCGTCGGAGTGCGGCGAGGTGGTGGGCCCTTGATGGCGAGTGGCCTGTTACGAATGCCGGTCACGTACTTGCCGTACTCGATATGGTCGACACTTCCTGTCGCGACGAGCGCTTTGAGGTAGGCATCCTGCTCAATGAACCCCACCGGGTTGAGCCCTTGATCGATCCGAGCTGTGCAGTACACGATCCGGTCCACAGTGGCGCCGGCCCAGCCGCGTTGCTCGCACACCAGGCTGTTCGCCAACGCGCGTATGTCGAGCCAACGCCACCCCAGCGATTTGCCGAGCTGATGGCGACCGCCGTAGTAGAGGTTGTAACCGTCGATGTACACGCCAACTCGCATAGTGACGAACCTTATCGTCGCCGTAGGACAGAAATTGTCGAGCAGCGAACATGCGCTAAGAGACGTCAATCATGACCGACGCGAAGGTGGTGGCGGGGAAGGCGGTGCCGCGGGGGCGGTTCCCACATGTGAAAGTGGCGGGCGGGTTCGCGTATGTGTCGGGCACGAGTAGCCGGCGGCCGGACAACACCATCGCCGGCGCCTCGGTGGACGAGCTAGGCACCACCTCGCTCGACATCCGGGTGCAGACCCGGGCGGTGCTGGAGAACATCCGCGACATCCTGCAAGCCGTCGGCGCAGACCTCGGCGACCTGGTCGCCATCACGACGTACCTGGTGAGCATGAACGACTTCGGTGGGTACAACGAGGTCTATGCGGAGTTCTTCGACGAGACCGGGCCGGCCCGCACCACGGTCGCCGTGCACCAGTTGCCGCATCCCCAGCTGCTGATCGAGATCCAGGCCGTTGCCATGATTCCGGACAAGGAAAGGTGAGTAGAGATGGTCAATCTGGAGTCGACCAACTTTCCCAACTGGATCGAGGAGAACAAGCACCTGCTGAAGCCACCGGTGGGCAACAAGCAGATGTTCCCGACCGGCGACGACTTCATCACCATGGTCGTCGGTGGGCCCAACCAGCGCACGGACTTCCACGTCGATCCGTACGAGGAGTTCTTCTACCAGATCAAGGGCACCATGCACGTCGATGTGATGACCGATGACGGGCCGGGCCGGGTGGACATCAGCGAGGGGGAGATGTGGGTGCTGCCGCGCAGCATGCCGCACTCGCCCCAGCGTGACGCCGGGTCGATCGGGCTGGTGATCGAGCGGGTCCGCGAGAAGGGCACGCTGGAGAAGTTCCGCTGGTACTGCGCCAATTGTCACGGCATCGTGCATGAGGTCGAACTACAGGTGACCGACATCGTGGCCGATCTGCCGCCGGTGTTCAAAGCCTTCTACGACAGCGAGGACGCCCGGACCTGCCCGACCTGCGGGACTCTGCACCCTGGCAAGGGCTAACGATGGCGGGCTTGGTCGTCGACGTGCACACGCACGTCGTACCGAAGGGCTGGCCCGAGCTGTCCGCGGCTTGTGGTGGCGAGGGCTGGCCGTGGTTGCGGATCGACTCCGAGCGGGCGGCCATGATCATGGTCGGGGAGACCGAGTTCCGGCCGATCGGACCGCAGACGTGGGATCCGACTGCCAGGCTGGCCGATATGGATGCCGACGGCATCGACCTGCAGGTGGTGTCGCCGACGCCGGTGTTCTTTGCGTACGACCGATCGGCCGACCAGGCCGTCAAGGTGGCTCGGATCTTCAACGACCTGGCTCTGGAGACGCTGGCAGACAACGACAGGCTGGTGCCGTTCTGCCAGGTGCCGCTGCAGGACCCGGACGCCGCTTGTGCCGAACTCGATCGTTGCCTTGCCGCCGGACATGCCGGGGTGGAGATCGGCAACCATGTCGGCGACCGGGACCTCGACGACACGGGGGTTGTTGCCTTCCTCAAGCACTGTGCCGAGGTCGGAGCCCCTGTACTGGTTCATCCCTGGGATATGCCGGGCGGACCGCGGCTGGACCGGTGGATGGCACGCTGGCTGACGGGCATGCCGGCCGAGACGCATCTGTCCTTGCTGGCGATGATCCTGGGCGGGGCCTTCGATGAGCTGCCCGAATCGCTGCGGATCTGTTTCGCCCACGGTGGTGGGAGTTTCGCGTTCTGGCTGGGCCGGGTCGAGAACGCCTGGCAGCGGCGCGGCGACATCGTACGGGGGCGGTCGTTGCACCCCCCGAGCCACTATCTCGAACGGTTCTCGGTCGACACGGTGGTGTTCGAGCAAGCGGCGTTGCGGTTGCTGGTGGACACCCTCGGCGAGGATCAGGTGATGGTCGGCAGTGACTACCCGTATCCACTCGGTGAACGGCCCGTTGGGGAGGTTGTCCGGCGGGCCGACTTCCTCTCTGAGGATCAACAGGTCAAGCTGCTGTCTGAGAACGCCCTGCGTTTCCTGGGCTCGAGGTGGAGGTCTGATGACTGAGGACCGCTCTGTTCTGACCCGCGAGGCCCGTGAGCCGGACGACCTGCTCCGGTACGGCGACCACGCGGACCAAGTGATCGACACGTGGCATGCAGGCGAGAACCGGCCGGTGATCGTGTTCCTCCACGGCGGGTTCTGGCGGCCGGAGTACGACCGGTTGCAGGGCCGCCCGCTCGGTGCGGCGCTGGCTGATGAGGGGTGGCCGGTGGCGTCGATCGGGTACCGGCGCGTGCCTGGTCAGCCCGATGAGACCGTGGCGGACGTCCGGACGGCGCTGGACAGATTGCCTGAGCTGATGGACTTGCACGCGGGGTTCGTATTGCTCGGGCACTCGGCCGGCGGGCAGCTCGCCTTGTGGGCCGCGGCGACCCTCAACCCGGTCCAGCTGCGCGGCACGGTTGGACTGGCACCCGTCGCGGATCTGCTGCTGGCCGACCAGCTGGGCCTCGACGAAGGGGCAGTCCAGGACTTCCTGGGCGGCGGCGCACGGAACGACCTCGACCCCGTGCAGTTGCCGGCGCCGATCACGCCGGTGGTGATCATGCACGGCACTGCCGACACGGTGGTGCCGATCAGGATCGCTGAGTCCTTCTTCTCGGCTCATCCGACGGCACGGCTGGTGCCGGTGGAGGCAGCCGGGCACTTCGAGCTGATCGATCCACTCAGCGACGCCTGGCACTTGGTGACGGCCGAACTAACGAGGTTGTCTGCTTGATCGAGCGCGTGGCGTAGCAGAGAATCGATGCATTGGAAGCGTTTGCATAAAATTCTCTCTCAAGGAGTGTTGCGTGTGCGCATCGGAATCATCGGCACAGAGAACAGCCACACCGATCACTACATCCGCCACTTCAATACGGAGCAACGCTTCGGCGAGCATCGGGTCACCGTGCTCGCCGGCGGCGACAGCGAGCGCAATAGAGCATTGGCCTCAGCCGGATCGATCGAGCAGCTAGTGGCCGAGCCGGCGGATCTCGTCGGAATGGTCGACGCGGCCATCGTGTGCTCACGCGACGGGAACAAGCACGCTGCCCAGGTGTTGCCGCTGCTGCAGGCGGGCTGCCCGGCTTTCGTCGACAAGCCGCTTGCGTGTGACGTCACAGCGGCCCGGAGAATCCTGACCGCGGCCAACGACAACGGGATCCCGGTCACTTCATTCAGCTCGCTGCGACTGGTGCCGGAGACCGTCGAGTTCGCCGACCGCCTCGCCGCGGGATCGCCGCCCGAAGTGCTGTACGTCGGCGGCCCTGCCGACAAGACCAGCGAGTACGGCGGAATGTTCTACTACGGCATCCATGTCGTGGAACTCGCCCTTGCGCTCGCGCCCGCTCGTCCGATCGATTCGGTGGTCGTTTCGGAGGTCGAGTCGGCGGTCGTCGTCAGCGCACAGGTGGGGCCTACGCGCCTAATGATGGAGTTCGACAAGCCGGGCGCCCGTACCGCGACGTCGTGGCGGGCTCACGCCGTCGGACCGGACGGCCTGTCCGTCGTCGACATCCGTCTGACGCCTGACTACGTCGCGTCGGGTTCCGAGGCGTTCGCGGCCATGCTCGACTCCGGCGAGCCGCCGCTCCCAGACTCGGAACTGCTGGCACCGGTGGAACTCCTGCAGACCGTGAACGCCGCACTCGCGTCCGTGGACGCGTGATCTCATGCGTTTCGCGATAGTGGGAGCCGGAGTGATCGGCGAGGCGCACGCCAAGGCCCTCGATACGCTCGAGGGATCCGAGCTCGTGGCGGTCGCCGACGTCGTGCCTGAGCTGGCGAAGACCATGGCGGCGTCGCGAGGCGCGGACGCTACGGACGAACTGGAGCGAGTGCTGGCCCGCGACGATATCGACGCTGTCAGCGTCTGTACGCCGAGCGGGCTGCACGCCGACATCGCGGTGGCAGCACTCGAGGCCGGCAAACACGTGATGATCGAGAAACCCATCGACGTCACGCTCGCTGCGGCAGACCGGATCATCGAGGCCGAGAAGAGGTCGGGCCGGGTCGCCACGGTCGTCAGCCAGCGTCGTTTCCAGCCGCCGTTCGCCTTCCTGCACAAGGAGATCGAGGCCGGTCGGCTTGGCCGGGTCACCTCCGGAATCGCGGAGTCACCGTTCTGGCGGTCGCAGAGCTACTACGACTCCGGCGGTTGGCGCGGCACCTGGAAGCTCGACGGCGGTGGGGCGCTGATGAACCAGGGCATCCACGTGCTGGACCTGCTGGTCTGGATGCTCGGCGAGCCGGTCGAGGTCAGCGCGTACGCCGCGACGCTGGCCCACGAGCGGATCGAGGTGGAGGACACCGTTGCCGGGACGATCCGGTTCAGCAGCGGCGCGATCGGCACCATCGCCGCGACCACGGCGGCCAACCCCGGCCGCACGGTGCGGCTGACGGTCAACGGTGACGCCGGATCCGCGATCGTCGACGCCGAGCGGATCGAGTACCTGGAGACGACCGACCGGAAGACCGGCGAGGTACCCACGCTCCCCACAGATCCGCCCGGGCACGCCGCGCAGTACGCCGACTTCATCGAGGCAATCCAGGACGGCCGGCCACCGGCCATCACGACCGCTGACGGACGTCGCGCCCTGGCGCTCATCGTCGCGATCTACGAGTCGGCCCGTCAGGGCGGGGCCGCGGTACGCGTCAGCTGAAAACCCTAGCGACGGCGCTTCGGTGAGAGGAGGAATTGCTGTACCGGGTACGATCGCGTGCGGTCTGCAGGAGGGGTGCCTGATGGGTGTATCCGCATCATTGAAGACGATCGCCGCGGAGGCGGGGGTTTCCGTCTCGACGGTGTCGCGCGCCTTCACGCGGCCGGATCTGATCGGCGAGCGGACCCGGAGCGAGATCCTGGCGATCGCCGAGCGAGTGGGCTACCGGCCGAACCGGTCGGCCCGTGGGCTGGTCACCGGCCGCACCGCGACCGTGGGGCTCCTCGTCCCCGATATCGCCAACCCATTCTTTCCACCGCTGGTGCGGGCTGCTGAGGATCGGGCCTACGAACGCGGTCATGCGGTGCTGTTGATGGACACCGACGAGCATGTCGACCGGGAGAGAGCGCTGCTCGCGGATCTCACCGGCCGGGTGGATGGTCTCGTGCTGTGCTCGCCGCGATCCGCCGCCGCTCAGATCCGTGAGCTTGCGGAGCAACTGCCGCTGATCTGTGTGAACCGCACAATTCCGGGTGTCACCTCGGTCTCCTGCACCACACGCGACGGCCTGGGCGAGGTTGTCGATCACCTGCACTCGCTGGGCCATCGCCGGATCGTCTACCTCGCCGGTCCGGCGACATCCTGGTCGGACCGGGAGCGCCGCACCAGCGTACGGCGGCAGGCCTCGAAGCGCGGTATGGAGTTGAGCGTCCTCGGGCCGTATCCGGCAACCTTCGAAGGCGGCATTCTCGCTGGAGACGCAGTCGTGGCCAGTGATTGCACCGCGGCGGTCGCCTTCGACGACGTCGTCGCGCTCGGTGCGATGCGTCGCCTGTCCGAGCTGGGATACGACGTACCGGGTCAGTACAGCATCTCCGGCTGCGACGACATCTTCTTCTCGGCGATGACGATGCCGTCCCTGACCACAGTGGCGACGCCCATCGCCGAGGCCGGCCGTGCTGCGGTTGATCTGTTGCTGGATGCGCTCGACCATCCCGACCGCCGGCGGGTGCAGCAGTTGACGCTGTCCGGAGAGTTCATCGCCCGGGGCTCGACCGGCCCGGCACCTCGCTCGACCGCTACCCGACCGGCCCGCCGATCCCGCCGCGCGCCCCGCGTCGGCTCGCCAGTCAACTGACCAGCATCACGCGACACTAGTGTCGCGCGCTCGGCTTGGCCACGTCCCTGCTATCGGCGGCGCGTCCGCGACTGCTTTGCCGTGGATTCCGGAAAATTCGTGCAACCGCTTCCAAGATGTGCGGGACCAACCCTATGCTGTTCGGCACACGCGAGATGAACGGAAGCGCTCAGTCTGCTCAGCCAAGCGGGTCGAACGGGGCGCACGGCTGGTCTCTGACGGGCGGTTCCGTTCAAAGTAGGTTGATGCAAACGTTCGCAAAGAGCGATCCCACAGCGCATCTGCAGGTTGGCCCTTTCCGGCTGGATCACCACGACGACCAGACCGTGCACGCTCAAGCCCGCCCGCTGAACCGGGGCCGTGTTGCTGAACATCACGAGCTACGCAACGGAGGATGACAATGACGATGCGGCTTGCGATAGCGGGGTTGGCGCACGGGCATGTGCAGGCGATCTTCGATGAGATCGAGCGCTGGGACGACCTGCAGTTGGTGGCGATAGCGGACCCGGACCCGGCGCTGGTCGAGCGCTACAACGCGCCGTACGGTGTGCCGGCCTACGGCGATCACCGCGAGATGCTGGCGGACCATCGGCCGGATCTGGTCGGCGTAGCGGCCGTCTACAACCAGCGGGCGACAATCGTGGCCGATGCGCTGCGGGCCGGCGCGCACGTCCTGGTGGATAAGCCCCTGTGCACGACGCTGGAAGAACTCGACGACATCGAGGCCGCCCTGGCCGGAGCGACCGGGGTGGTCTCGGTGCTCTTCGAGAAACGCTTCTACGGTTCGACGCTCGCCGTACGCCAGTTGGTGGCCAACGGTGAGCTCGGCGAGATCGTGCAGATCGCCGCGACGGGGCCACACAAGCTGAACCGGCCTACCCGACCCGAGTGGTTCTTCCGCCGGGAGACCTACGGCGGGGTGCTGGGCGACCTCGCGGTGCACGACGTCGACCTGACACTGCTGTTCTCCGAAGCCACCTCGGGCTGGGTGTCGGGGACCACCGCAGACGGGGTGCCGGACCGTACGGGGTTCAGCGACCACGGGACCGCGTTCCTGCGCGCCGGAGGCGTGGTGGCGAGCCTCGAGGTGAACTGGTTGACTCCGGCCGCCTCGCCCTACCACGGCGACTATCGAATGCGGCTGACCGGCACGTTGGGGACCGCGGAGCTCTTCTTCGCCCGGGGCGTGGTCGAGGTGGTCACCGACAAGCGGCCGCCGTGGACCATCGAGGTACCCGAGAACGGACGGGTGGCCGGCGAGACCATTGGTAGCTTGCTCCGCGGGGAGCCCCCCGAAGTGGACACCGCGGCGAGCCTGGCCGCGACGCGTGTAGCACTGCTGGCACAGCGCAGTGCGGACAACGACGGCGAGGTGACCAGTTGGAAGCTCAGCTGAGGTCCCGCCGGTCAGCAACATCAGGTCTGAACAACGGAATGGAGAGCTAGGCAGATGCCAGCGAGCAAGGGAGCTGAGCGCACCTTCGGTCAGCTGAGGGTCGAGGTCTTCGACACAGCCGCCGAGCTGGGGCGTGCATCGGCGCAGAACACCGCACGGGTGATCCGCGAACGCGTCAGTCAGCAGGGGACTGCGCGGGTGGTGATCGCCACCGGGAACTCGCAGCTCGAATTCGTCCGGGCACTGCAAGACGAGCCCGACATCCCGTGGCAGGCGGTCACTATCTTCCACATGGACGAGTACCTCGGGATCCCCGCGGATCATCCTGCGTCGTTCCGGCGCTGGATCAAGGAGAACGTCGACGACGCGTTCTCTCCGGCCCAGGTCCATTACATCGACGGAGACGTCGAGGACCCGGACGCCGAATCGCGGCGCTACGAGCACCTGCTGCGGGAGGCGCCGCTCGACCTCGTCTGCCTGGGAATCGGGGAGAACGGGCACATCGCCTTCAACGAGCCCTATCAGGCGGACTTCCAGGACCCGTTGTGGGTGCGCAGGATCGAGCTCGATGATCGGTCCCGCAAACAACAAGTTGGTGAGGGCCACTTCGCCACCGTGGATGACGTCCCGCGCTTCGCGATCAGTCTGACCGTACCGGCCCTGCTGGCACCGCAGGCCGTTCAGGCGACGGTTCCGGAACTCCGCAAGGCTTCGGCCGTGCGAGCAGCCCTGATCGGCCCGGTGTCGCCGGCTTGCCCCGCGAGTGTCCTGCGGGAACATCCGAACGCCGTGCTGTTCCTGGACGGCGAATCATCATCGCTGCTGGAGTCGTCGTCGGGCGAGTCGGAGGACTGAGATGACCACCTACGCCGAGAGAAACACCAGCCCCTACGCCCTGTTCCTGGAAATGGCCCGCCGGAATGTGCCGCGCCATCGCTTCGCCGGAGGCGACGTGACCGCCTGGCAGGCGGCAGCGAAGCCGGCCGTCCTGGCGACCTTGGGTGAGCGGCCGCCGACGGTGGAACCGCGGCCAGAGCTGATCGCCGAATGGGAGGAGGGCGGACTGGTCCGGCAGCGTTGGCTGATCGATGTGCAGGAAGGTCTGTCGGCGGTCGCGTACGTCCACCGACCGGCCGGGCTGGCGACCAGCGAGCGCAGGCCGGGCATTCTCTGCTGGCCTGGGCATGGCGGGTTCGGCAAGGAGCCGGTGATGGGGAACGGCTCCAGCGCGGAACTGCGCGCTGCCATCGCCAAACAAGGCAGCAACTACGGCGAGCGGATGGCCCAAGCCGGTTTCGTCACCTTTGCGATCGACTGGATGGGTCAGGGCGACCTGGATGACCGAAGGAAGCCCCACCATCGCGACATCGCCTCCGGCCGGGATCTGTGCGATGTCTTCTATCTGCACGCCACCATGCTCGGGATGACCTCATTGGGCATGAATGTCAGCCATGGCAGCGCGCTGGTCGACTTCGTCAGTACGTTGCCGTTCGTCGACGCCGATCACCTCGGGGTGATGGGGGAGTCGTACGGCGGGACGCTGGCGTTGTGGAACGCGTTGGTCGATGATCGGCTGCGGGCGGTCGAGATCATCTGTTACAGCGACGTGTTCCCGGACTTCGGTTACCGCGATACGAACTACTGCGGATCGCAGGTCGCGCCCGGACTGTTCAACCTGGTCGACCTCCCCGACCTGCAAGGACTGTTGACGCCGAGGCCACTGCTGGTCGACATCGGTGTGTACGACGAAGGCTTCCGGGCGGAGTCGGCGCTCGCCTGCCATCGGCAGCTGCGCGAGATCTATGCCGCAGCCGGCGCCGAGAAGCAGCTCGAGCTCGAGCTGGCCCCCAGTGATCATGGCTGGCACGAGGGACGAAAGTCACTGGACTTCTTCACCAGTTATCTGGGAGCGGTTTGATGAGCGTCGAGACGTTGTCCGCTGTCGCGGAAGCTGACGACAACGGACACCGTCGTCGGTATGCACGTACCCACGGTGGCGGGGATCCGCTCATCCGCCGGGAGCTGTTCGGCGGAGAGACCGAGGAGTCCCGCCGACTGTCGATGGCGGCCGACTCGCGCCAAGGGGCTTATGCCGTGGCGGTCGGCGAGGCGCTGTGGCGTTCGGTCAGAGACAACCGTCCTTACACGATCCGTGAGTTGCTCGGTGACATCGACTGACGCAGCTGGTCGCGCCGGAGAGGACGGCTTGGCGGTCGACCAGGACGCGTCGCACCGGCAGAGCTGGTCCTTGCCGGTGCCGCTGGCGATATCGGTGTCGTTGCTCGGTGGGGCGTGCTCGGCCGCGCAAGCGTTGGTGAACGGTCGGCTCGGTGAAACGGTCGGTTCGCCCGTCACGGCGGCACTCGTCAGCAACGGTTTGGCGACAGTGGTGCTCGCGGCCACGCTGTCCCTGACGGCCGTGCGTACCGGTCTGCGGAGGGTGGCGGCGGCCCGGCTGCCGTGGTGGACGTATCTCGGGGGTGCGCTGGGGGCGCTGGCGGTCGCCGGTACGGCGCTCGCCGCGCCGGTTCTCGGCGTGGCGCTCTTCACGGTGGTCCAGGTCAGCGGTGCCTCGGTCGCCGGTGTCGTCACCGACCGGGTCGGACTGGGGCCGATGGGTCGGGTGCCGGTGACAGCGACTCGTATGGTGAGTGCCCTGGTCGCCGTTGTGGCAGTCACCGTGGCACAGGCCGGCCGGCCCATCGGCCACCTCGCCATCGGAACGTTGTTGTTCGTCTTGTTCCTCGGGATCTGCCGACCCACGCAGGTGGCGCTCAACGGTCGGATTACCGCGGTAGCGTCCAACATCGGGTCGGCGTCGCTGGTGAACGCGGTCATCGGCACCGGCACACTCGTGGTCGCGCTGGTCGCGTTCGGCCTGACCGGCCATCTGCGGTTCGGCGGCTGGCCGTCCGGGTGGTGGCTCTACCTGGGAGGATTCCTGGCGCTGATCGTGACCGGCTCCAACATGGTCTCCGTGCAGTCCATCGGGGTACTGCGCACCGGTCTGACCGCACTCGGCGGGCAGATCACCGGCGGCCTCATCATCGACGCGGTCATCCCGGCCGGGCAGCGGCCGACGCTGTGGTTGTATCTCGGCGCCTCGCTCACCATCGCCGCAGCGCTGGCGGCGGGAGCCGGTCGGCAGACGGCTGTGCGCCGGTCTCATCCAATTGCCGAACCAGCTGACTGACAGGCGCCACTCAGGGGGCTACTCAGAATCCTGTCCGGCCTGAACGGGCTCAGGCTTCGGGGCGTTTGACGGCGGCCAGCAGGCCGTCGCCGACGGGAAGCAGGGCCGAGACCAGGTCGTCGTCGTCGCGGACGGCGCGGATCAGGTCGCGGATCGCGTTGGTGTCCGGGTCGCGCCGGGCCGGGTCTGCCACCCGGTTGTGCCAGAGCGCGTTGTCGAACGCGACGACGCCGCCCGGCCGGAGCAGCCGCAGGGCCTCGTGCAGGTAGGCCGTGTACTCGCGCTTGTCCGCGTCGCAGAAGACCAGGTCGTAGTGGCCGTCGGTCAGCCGGGTGACCACGTCGAGCGCCGAGCCGGCGATCAGCCGGAAGCGCTGTGATGCGATGCCGGCGTCCAGGAAGGTCTTGCGGGCGAGGCGCTGATTCTCCGTATCCAAGTCGACCGTGGTGAGCGTCCCGTCCGGACGCATGCCGCGCAGCAGGGCCAGACCGGAAACGCCGGTGCCGGTGCCGATCTCGACGACGGCCTTGGCGCCGACCGCGGCGGCGAGCAGGCTCAGGGCCGCAGCGCCGCCTGGGCCGATCGGGGACACGCCGCTTTCCTCGGCGCTCACCCGTGCGCCGGTGACGACGTCATCGTCATCGGTGTAGTCCTCGGCGTACGCCCAGGACGCGGGTTCGATCCCCGTGGCGATGATGTCCTCCCTGACTCAGTGCCTGGCAAAAGAAACTTACGCCGAAGCCTAGCCCCCTGACCCGCATTAACTCTGCTTCCCGCGCAAAGACTGCGCACTCTTGTTCGTAACATGGGGGCCTGAGCAGATATGATCGACCTATTAGGGCGTCGAACGGTACGGGAGGGTGCTGCCGTGGTGAAGAACGCTGGAACCTTGCGGCGGAACGCCGGTTCAGGAGCGGATGACGTCGACGCCGGCTTCCTTGAAGACGGCCAGTTGCGAGTCGTCGGCCTGCGCATCGGTGACGAGGGTGTCGATCTCGCTCAGCTCACAGATCCGGGCGAAGGCGCGCTGGCCGAGCTTGGAGGAGTCGGCCACCACGACCACCTTCGCGGCCCGGCTGACGATCAGCTGGTTGATGTTGGCCTCGCCCTCGTGATGAGCGGTGGCGCCGGTCTCGTCGATCCCGTCGACGCCGATGAAGGCGATGTCCAGGGACAGGTCGGCCAGGATCCGGTGCGACAGCGGGCCGATCATCTCGTAGGACTGCGGCCGGGCCACGCCGCCGGTCAGCACCATTTTGACGTGTGGCCGGACGATCAGCTCGTTGGCGATGTTCAGCGCATTGGTGACGAGAGTGAAGGCCGGCTCGCCATGCTCGGCGGACAGCTCGGGCCGGGTCGCCAGGGTGCGGGCCACTTCGGAGATCGTGGTGCCGCCGTTCATGCCGATCACCATGCCGCGCCGGACCAGCGTCGCCGCGGCCTGCGCGATCCGCTGCTTCTCGGACGCGAAACGCGCAGTCTTGTAGCGCAACGGCAGGTCGTACGACACCGCGTTGGCAACCGCGCCGCCACGGGTCCGGGTGAGGAGTTGCTGCTTGCCCAGGTGGTCCAGGTCCCGCCTGATCGTCGCGGCGGACACGTGCAGCTGGGTGGCGAGCTCGTCGACGTCGATGGCGCCCTTCTCGGCGAGCGACTCGAGCAAGGTGTTCAGACGTTCATAACGCTTCACTCCGGGCTCCTCCTCCACAAGTTCGGTCAGCCCGACGGCTGCCGGTTAGCACTATTCGATCACGTTCGAGCAGTTTCGACCATTACACCCCCGGAGACGAAATGACCGTCACGCCCTTCGTGAGCACTGAGATCGCCACTCAGCCCGAGTTGTGGCGACAGGTCTCGACCGGATTCGCGCAGTACGGCGGTGCGTTGCCGAAGTCCGGTCAACGGGTCGCCGCGGTGGGCTGCGGCACCTCCTGGTTCATGGCGATGGCGTACGCCGCGCTGCGCGAGGATCTCGGCCACGGGCTGACCGACGCCTTCGCCGGCTCGGAATTCCCGGCCGGTCGCGGGTACGACGCGGTCGTGGTGATCAGCCGCTCGGGAACGACGACCGAGGTACTCGAACTCATTCGCGGTACCGCGTTGCCGACGATCGCGATTACGGCGACTCCCGGATCGCCGATCGTGGAACTGGCGGACCAGACGATTCTGCTCGGCTTCGCGGACGAGCAGTCGGTAGTCCAGACGCGGTTCGCGACGACCACGTTGGCGCTGCTGCGGGCGTCGCTGGGGGAGGACCTGACCCAGGCCGCGGCAGACGCCGAGGTCGCGCTGAGGATCGACGTGGACGAGGTGGCGAAGCTGGAGCAGGTCACGTACCTAGGCACCCGGTGGACCGTCGGACTCGCGCACGAGGCGGGCCTGAAGCAGCGGGAGGCGGCGTCGGCCTGGACCGAGGCGTATCCGGCGATGGACTACCGCCACGGTCCGATAGCGATCGCGCAGCCGGGGCGCGGCGTGTGGATCTTCGGTGCAGCGCCGGAGGGCCTGCTCGACGACGTGGCGGCGACCGGCGCGACGATCGTGCACCACCCGGAACTGGACCCGATGGCCTCCCTGGTGGTGGCCCAGCGGGTAGCCGTCGCCAAGTCCCTCGCCCTCGGTCTGAACCCGGACCAGCCCCGCAGCCTCACCCGTTCGGTGGTCCTCGACTGACCGCTGCTGGGCATCACCCTGCCGGACGGGGCGTCAGGAGAGTTCGTCCTCACCATCACGCGGCAAGAACCACAACACTGACCGCCGAGGCCGGTTTCGGCGTTCTCTCAGAAAGAGGACCTAGTATCAGCGAAGATCCCGGATCCGGCCGGGCGGACAAGGAGAGCACGTGAGTCACACCGTGGTGGCAGAACTGGTGGCGAACGTCCAGAAAGTCACCGCCAAGGCCGGGGACACGGTGGGCCCGGAGGATACCCTCGTCATCCTGGAATCCATGAAGATGGAGATCCCGGTGCTCGCCGAGGTGGCCGGCACGATCACGGAGATGAAGGTCTCGGAGGGTGAGGTCGTGCGGGACGGCGACCCGATAGCCGTGATCGAGGAGAAGTGACCAGCGAGGAAATGTAGGTCCAGCCGTGATAGTCCAGTCGCGTAACGCTATGTGCCCACTCGGGAACTTCGCCTCGGCGCGCCGCGTTCTTCCGTCGTACCGGCATCTCAGGGTTCAACCCGGGTGCCCCCGACGTGCGAAGAGGACGGTGAACGCGGCAGCATGGTGGTTACGCTCGTTGCCCCGCAGAGTGCGGATCGCAGGACGGGTACCCAGGGAGGCGCTGTCGTGAAGCCCGTCGACACTGTCCCAGCGCCCGAGGCCGAGGCGCTGCCGTCCTGGGACGAGATCGTCCGGACCCACTCCGCGCGCGTCTATCGCCTCGCCTACCGGCTGACCGGGAACAAGCACGACGCGGAGGACCTCACCCAGGAGGTCTTCGTCCGGGTCTTCCGGTCGCTGTCGTCGTACACGCCCGGCACCTTCGAGGGCTGGCTGTACCGGATCACCACCAACCTCTTTCTGGACGGCGCGCGCCGCAAGCAGCGGATCCGGTTCGACGGTCTGCCCGACGACGCGCACGACCGGCTGCCGTCGAAGGGGCGCGGCCCGGCGGAGAAGTTCGACCACGACTCGTTCGACCACGACGTGCAGGATGCGCTGGACGCGCTGCCGGAGGACTTCCGCGCCGCCGTCGTACTCTGCGACATCGAGGGCATGACGTACGACGAGATCGCCGACGTGCTGGACGTGAAACTCGGTACCGTGCGGAGCCGGATCCACCGCGGCCGGTCGATGTTGCGCAAGCACCTCGAGCACCGCGCGCCGCGGTCCGGCCAGACCCGTGTCAGTGGTCCGCCAGGCGATGGACCGATCCTCGCCGGAGGGGACGACCGGTGACCTTGCAGCATCCCTTTGACAAGCTCAGCGCCGTCGTGGACGGCGAGCTGGACCACGATTCCCGCGACAGGGTCCTCAGCCACCTGGTCGGCTGTGACTCCTGCCGCGCCAAGGTGGAGGCCGAGCGCCAGCTGAGGACCCGGCTGGGAGCGCTTAGCTGCTACACCCCGGAGCCGTCGACTGATCTGACGCAGCGCCTGCTCGGCGTGCCGTCGTACTCGCTCGAGGCTCGCGAAGAGGTGCGGCCGGTGCTGACTCCGGTCGTGTCGCTCAGCCCGCAGCGCTCAGCCTTCCCCGCAGCGCGCACGGGTGGCAGCAGGCCCGGCGCGCGCACCACCCGCTCCCGCCGCCGGCGTACCGGGGTGCTTGGGGCAGCCGGCTCGGCCGCGGCGGTGGCGTCCCTGCTTGGCACAGCCTTCGTGATCGGCGATCCGGCCCGGCAGGAGCAGCCCCCGCTGTTGCAGCCGCCGGTGAGCAGTTTCTCGGCCGACCACGCGGGCACCACGACCATCACCCCGTTTGTCGCTGACCCGGTGGCCATGCTGACTTCCTTCAACGGAGCGGGTTACAGCGCGCTCAGCCCGACCCTTCAGCCGGTGGCTCTCGCGGGGCGTTGAGCATGAGCCTCTCCCGGCTCGCCATCTTGGTCGGCACCGCATTGATCGGGTTCGGCCTACCGACGCCCGCTGTCGCAGTATCGACTCCGGCCGCGCCCCGAGAAGACTCACCGACTGCCATCAGTTGGCTGGAACGCGCCGCCGCTGCGCCGGACCGGGTCTCCTTCCACGGCACCCAGATCATCACCTCCTGGGGTCCGCAGGGAGCGAGTTCGGCCATGCTCGAGATCGTCCATGCGGCCCAGCAGGGCTCTGAGATCAGCGTGGTCGGCGCCGGTGCATCGCCGGGCGCGCAGGCGTTCGTGCAGCGCGCCGACCATACGAGCGATCCCACTGTCGACGGCGGTCCACTCTCGTTGCTGAAGGCGACGTATGAGTTGGTCTACAAGTGCTGTACCGAGACGATCGGCCGCCCCTCGGTGCTGGTCGAAGCGCTGCGCGGTGACAAGACGTTGGCTGCGCGGTTCTGGATCGACAAGGCGACCGGGCTGCTGCTGCAGCGGCAGTTGTTCGCGGTGGACGGGCGCGCGATGGTCCGCGCGACGGTCTATACCGAACTCGAGGTGGATGACTCCGATTTCCTCGGCCATCTCCCGCCGATGTTGCCGGGCGTGGTGGAGTCGGTCGGCCTCGGCGGCGTCGACAGCCTCCGCTCCCAGGGCTGGACCTGCGCCGACCAACTGCCCGCGTCGCTCAAGCTGTACGACGTGCACCAGGACCGAGCGGCTGGGTCTCTGCAGTTCTCGTACTCCGACGGACTGTTCACCGTCTCTGTGTTCGAGCAACGCGGTGCTCTCGATCCGGCCGCAGTCGCCGGCTACACCGCCACCAGCACGGCCCGGGGCGCCAAGGTCTACGTCCGGCAGGGAATGCCCTCGTACGCCATCTGGTCGTCCGGCGGCATCGTCTACACCCTGATCGGCGACCTCCCGTACGACGTGCTCGGCCAGGTGGTCGCGGCCTTCCCGCACGAGGCGCCGCCGAAGGTGACCGCTGTCCACAGGGTGGGCATCGGCCTGGCCAAACTGGCGCTCTGGCTCACACCGATGGGTGCACTCTCGCGGAAGCTGGGATAATCGACCGTGGGCGTCCCTCCGGCACACTGGATGGGACTGCACCGACCAAGAGACAACGACGACGTGAGGCGGCCACCGTGAGCTGGGACGACGCCGAGCAGACTGAGCGGATGCCGCGGGATCCGGCAGATCCGCAACCCACCCGCGAGCTACCCCCAAGACCTGTACTACTCCCACCTGCCGGGCCGACCTCCAGTACGCCGCTCCCGGCGCCTGGTGGTGCTACGCCGATTCCGCCGCCGGGTGGCAATGCGCCGTACCGGCAGGCTCCTGGTCGGTCGGTGACCCAGCGCAGTTTCGGTCAGCCTGAGCAGCAGGAGCAGCCCTGGAAGCCGGTCTACCCTGGCCAGGCCTGGCCGACCCAGCAGCCGGTCTACATGCCTCCGCCGCCGCTCGACTGGCACCAGCAGCAGGCCCGGGCCTACATACCGGCCCCGCCGCAGCGTGCCGGCAAGGTGATCGGTCTGGCCGCAATCGTGGCGCTGCTCGTCGGGCTGATCGCGGGGGCGGGTGCGGCCGTCAGCGTCGTTGCGTTGAACGGCCCCAGTCCGGTGGACGATCAATCCGGGCCGGCCATCGGCGTCGGCAGCGCCAACCCCAAGATCCGGAGCGGCTCGGTCTCCGCGGTCGCAGCTACCCTGCTGCCGAGCGTCGTCCAGCTCAAGGTCGAGGGCGCGGACAACTCGTCCGCCACGGGCTCCGGCTTTGCGATCGACAACTCCGGCCACATCCTGACCAACAACCACGTCGTTTCCTCGGCTGCCAACGGCGGGTCGATCCAGGTGGTCGTTCAGAACGGCAGGACCGCCACAGCCAGGCTGGTCGGCCGCTCGCCCGCGTATGACCTGGCTGTCGTGCAAGTGCTCGGGCTGGACGTGCCGTCGGTGCAGTTCGGCAGCTCCGAGACGGCCGTCGTCGGACAAGACGTGGTGGCGATCGGGTCGCCGCTGGGTCTGGCCGGAACGGTGACGTCCGGCATCGTCTCGGCGAAGAACCGCCCGGTCACCGCCGGCGGCGAGGGTGAGATCTCCTACATCAACGCCTTGCAGACCGACGCCGCGATCAACCCGGGCAACTCCGGCGGACCGCTGGTCGACATGAACGCCCGGGTGATCGGGATCAACTCGGCCATCGCTGCGGTGCGCGGCGCCACGCCGGGCAGCAGCGGCAACATCGGCCTCGGCTTCGCCATCCCGATCGACCAGGCCCGGCGGACCGCGCAACAGTTGATCGCGTCCGGCAAGGCGTCGTACCCGGTGATCGGGGCGAACGTCGACATGCAGTTCCAGGGCGGCGCCCGGGTCAGCGACGTCTCGACCGGCTCACCCGCGCAACGGGCCGGTCTGCGTACGGGCGATGTGATCACCTCCATCAACAACCAGACGGTGGACACCGCCGAGGCGCTGATCGTGGCGATCCGCACCCACCGGCCAGGGGAGAGCGTCAAGCTCGACTTCCAGCGGGCCGGCAAGGACCGGCAGGTCTCCGTGACACTTGGCCAGCAGACCGGGTGACCATGACCATGACCAATGACGTGGCCGGGCTAGGCTGTTCGTGGTCTTACACGACACTCAGAGAGGTGGGGCCATGTTCGGCATCGGGCCACTTGAACTGGTGGTGATCGGCATCGTCGCCGTTCTCGTCTTCGGCCCGGACCGGCTGCCGGAGTTCGCCCGGACGGCGGCCCGGCTGCTCCGCCAGGTGCGGCAGATGGTGAACACCGCGCAGAACGACCTCCGCAACGAATTGGGACCTGAGTTCGCCGACCTGGACGTCCGCGACCTGAACCCCCGCAGCTTCGTTCGCAAGCACCTGCTCGAAGGCATCGACGAGGACGACTCCGAAGCGTTCGACAAGCCGGTCTCCGCCACGATGACGGAAGACCGCCCCCGGTTGCCCGCCGGCCAACGAGCCCCCTACGACAGCGAAGCAACCTGACATCGGGGTGCTCTAGTGTCCCGAACCCGAAATCCGTCGCATAAGTCCGGCGCCCAGGCGGGCACCTCGCGGCGTTGGAGAAGAAGCCACGATGAACCCCGCATCGAGGCTCCTTCTCCGCCTTGCGA
>JAWWPC010000207.1:0-5317 GCA_033851055.1 Kribbellaceae bacterium
GCCACCGCCATCGAGGAGGGCAGGGACCTGTCCTCGATGAGTGGCATCCTGGCCGACAGCTCCTATCGTCTGCTGCTGGCCTGACGGCCCGGCTTCACTTCAGGTGCCGGGCGAAGAACCGGTTCCCATCGTCCCCCTCGAACTGCGGGACTCCGGTGTGCCCGCCCATATTGGCGTGCAGCGTCTTCTCCTTGGAGCCGAAGGCGTCGAACAGGTCCAGGGCCAGCTGCCGGTCGTGTCCTTTGTACTCCCACTGCAGCAGGACCTGCAGCGGAAAGGTGACCTGCCGGGCCTCCTCGAACATGGTGCGGGGCACGAAACTCCCGGCGAAAAGAACGGCGGCCGAGATGCGCGGCTCGACCACCGCCAGCCGGATGCCGATGGCGATCACCCCGCCCGAGTAACCGACCGGGCTGCTGACCTCGGGCAGTGAAAGGAGTGCGTCGAGGGTGGACTGCCATTCCGAGACCGCCTTCTCGACCAGCGGGAGGACGAGCCGGTCGACGATCTCGTCGTCGACCGGCTCGCCGGCCTCCAGCGCCCGGTGCAGGTCGGCGCGGGCCTCCTCGGCGGCGGCGGAACGGGGCCGGTCACCGCTCCCTGGGAGCTCGATGGTGGCCGCGGCGAAGCCCTCCGCCGCGGAGTGTCGGGCCCGGGCCACCAGTCGGGGGTACATCTTGTGCAGTCCGCCGGGGTGGCCGAGCAGGATCAGCGGGGCCGGTGCGGATGCGGATCCGGGCGTCCACAGGATGCCGGGGATCTCGCCGAGGGTGAATTCGCGTTCGAGGACACCGTCGTCGAGGCGCTGTTCGGAAGTGAATCGCATGGTCGTGCCTTTCGGGAGTGCTCGTGAACGGCGCTCCCGGACGACCTATCGCCCGACCGTGACCCCGGAGGGGAGCACCCATGTCGATACGTTCACGGGTACCACCTCCTCGTTCTCTCGCACGGCCTCCGGAAAAGTAGCAGTGGTCGCCGTGGTCCTCCAACAGGTTTTTGCGGAGGCTCCGTGGCCGGACGCCACGGAGCCACTCGCCTTAAGTCGACGGCGTATTCGTCAGGTGCCTCATCGCCGCCAGGGTCTGGTTGATGGTGGCCGGGAGGTCGGGGTCGCCGTGCTGGTTGAGCCAGCGGGTCACCGCTATCCGGAACGTGGTCACGGCGATCTCGGCCGCCAGTTGGGCGGTCAGGTCGTCGACGCCGCGGTCGCGGAAGCCCTGCTCCAGGGCCTCCGACATCAGCGAGAACTTGCGCAGCTCGCGCTCATGCAGGGCGGGTTCGGCGTCGATCGCGGCCCGTCGGCGTAGCAGGTAGTCGAGGCCGCGGCCCTCGAAGATCTCGGCCGCGGTGGGGGCCAGGCCCTCGGTGATCAGTTCCATCGGGCCGAGCGACGGCGGAGCCTCGGCCATGAGGCGGGCCACCCGCTCGGGCACCAACTCCTCGCCGGCGAACAGCACCTCACGCTTGTCGGCGAAGTGCCGGAAGAACGTACGGGTCGTGAGCCCGGCCCGCGCCGTGATCTGCGGCACGGTGGTCTCGGTGAAGCCCTGCTCGAGGAAGAGATCGAGCGCGGCCTGCTCGAGCCGTTCTCGCGCACCTGGCTGCCATCGACCCATGCGGCAAATTCTAGTGATGACACGTCGTGTCGTGCTATGCGATAGTGATGACACGACGTGCCATGACTGATGGAGGCGAACATGACGGGTGAGATCTGGGTGCTCGGCGCGACCGGACGGGTCGGCCGGGAGGCGGTGGAGCGTCTGCAGCAGGCGGGCGCCGAGGTGGTGGTGGCCGGCCGCAATCGGGAGCGGCTGACCCAGGTGAGTCCGGACGCCCGGGCGGTGACCGGCTCGCTCGACGAGGTCTGCGCGCGGCTGGCCACCGAGGCGCCGACCGTCGTGATCAACACGGTGGGCCCGTTTGCGGTCACGGCGCCGCAGGTCGCGCGGGCCTGCCCGCCAGGCACCCACTACGTCGACGTCGCCAACGAACTGAGCGCGTTCGAGCTGCTCCACGGCATGGACCGGGAGGCGGCGGCGACCGGTCGCACGCTGGTCTCCGGGGCGGGCTTCGGCGTGCTCGCGACCGAGAGCATCCTGCTGCATCTGCTGGCGGTCGACGAAAAGCCTTCTCGAGTACGCGTCGACGCAGTCGCGTCAGTCGCGATCGAACCCGGCGCCCTCGGCGAAGCCCTGGCCGCCACCATCGTGCACGCGTTGCTCGACGGAGGCCGCGAGGTGCGGCAGGGCCGGATGGTACGCGTCCGGGCAGGCGGTGCCGCCGAGCGATTGACCACCCCCGACGGCGACGTGGTCACCACCGCTTCCCTGGGCAGCGGCGAGCTCTTCGCGGCCTGGCAGGCCAGCGGTGCCCCGTCGGTGATCGGCGCCTCGGCTCTCGCCCCGGCCAACCCGGCCGTCCGAGCGGCTCTGCTGGCGATCGGTGGCGTGCTGCGTTTGCCCGGCCTGGCTGGCTTCGCCACTCGGCGGCTCGCCCGCATCACGACGACCACGGCCAAGGAGCGCCCGCGCCGATCGTCCTGGGGCCGCGCCCGAGTCGAATGGCCGTCCGGTCGCGTGCGTGAGGGCTGGCTGCGCACCGGCGAGGGCATGGCGTTCACGGTCGGCGCCGTCACCGAGGTGGCCCAGCGCCTGGCCAAGGGCGAAGGCCGCCCCGGCGCGTTCACCCCGGCCAGGCTCTTCGGCCCCGAGGTGGCGCTGGCCGCCGGCGCCGAGTTCGTGGTCACGGACTAAAAGGGCTCCGGGGCCTGCCGCGAAGGCGGTCACGCTCAGCAAGCAAGATCCGACGGATTCACAGCCGCTCGCTTGACAAGTGCAGAGAAACTTCGAGCTACGCAAAGTCGAGCTTGGCTCCTGCAGCCGCCCCTACGGGACACCGTGCAACCACGAACACGCCTGCATCCGGTGCCCGATGCTGCGCATCGATCCGCGGCATCGCCCGCGGTTGATGGAGATCATCCACAACCTGACCGAACGGATCGCCGAAGCAAAACAGAACAGCTGGCACGGCGAAGTCGAAGGCCTACGGGTGAGCCAGGAGGCAGCCCAGGCCAAGCTCTCAGCGCTCGATCGAGGTCGGAGCGTGCCGGCGCCTTCTATCACCGACTTGGGCTTGCCGATACTTCGCAGCTGACAGCGTTCCCTTTCAGCGAACGAGGAAGTGCCGGCGAGTTCGTAGTCGTCAGACGTACTGGTCGAGTGCGTTCTCGAGGTCGAGCTCGCCGGCGCGGGTTTGCACGACTTCAAGTGGCGCCTAACCCACCGATAGCGGACTCCGCTGCCAAATAGGCGGGAGCTGGAACTCACCGACAAATGGAGCCGAAGGAGACGGTCACAATCAGCGGGGCGCCCCTAACCCTCGATTCCCGCGCTCGGCAGCGGGGAGCGCTGCCGAGCGCGGTGGCGGTGGGGTCAGGTTCGGTAGCGGAAGGTGATTCGGCCTCGGGTGAGGTCATAGGGGCTGAGCTCCACCAGAACGCGGTCTTCGGGGAGGATCTTGATGTAGTTCTTCCGTATCTTTCCGCTGATGTGGGCGAGGACCTTGTGGCCGTTGGTGAGTTCGACCCGGAAGTTGGCGTTGCGGAGGCACTCGACGACGATGCCTTCGATCTCGATGCCGCCTGCTGTCCTGGTCATCGTTATGCCTTTCCCTGACGGCGGGCCAGTTCCAGGTTGCTGCCCGTACGGCGAGCGCCGAGCCCCTCGAACAGCGCCATCGCGGCCACGTTGGCCTCATCGACCTCGGCCGAGGCCATTTCGACCCCAGAGCGGTGCAGCCCACCAAGCACCTGGCTCAGCAGAGCCCGGGCGATACCGCGACGTTGCTCGCCGGCCAGGACTGCGACCAGCCCGATTCGCGGCCGGCGGGTCATCGTCGCCAGCCGGACCAGGCCGACGTACTGATCGCGCAGTACCGCGACCGTGTACTTCGAAGGGTCCATCGGCCTCGTCCCGCCTTGCCAGGGCAGCACCTCCGCCGGCATCGTCTGCCAACCGACACTGGCCTCGACCTCGGCGCGAATCGCCTGGTCCAACTCGCGAAGCGGATCCTCGGCAACCTCACCAGCGGTCGCGATCACCACCCCTGGCGGCAGAGGCGCCGGAGCGACCCACAGATCTGTCGGTACGACGAACTCCCACTCGCGGCGCCAACTCGCGAACCCGGCCCGCTCCCAACTGGCCGCCAGATCTTGATCGGTCTCGTCGACCACCGTGTACAGCGGTTCTGGCCGGTCGGCCACCATCGCGCCGGCGAGCAGGTCGAAGACCACGTCGCGCCAGGTGTCGATACTGAGGAACGTCCGGCCGTCGAGCCGGCGCGAAGCGTGACCGCGGCCGACCACCAGGTCGTTCTCCACCGCGTGCCACTGGTTGTCCGCGACGCGCGAGATCGTCACCGCGTGGGCACCAAGGCCCGGAGTGAAAGGCAAAGAGTTCATAGGTGTGTTCCTTTCGGGAGTGCCGAATTTCTCGAGGCGCTCCCGGCGACACCTACGTCAATCGCCCGCCCGTGACCACGGGAGAGGGAGCACCCACTGCGCTACAGCGTTCATGGGGTCTCACCTCCAGGCGTCATGTCACGGACGACGACACGGTACCAACCCGGCCACCGCACCGGTCAACCATTTTACGGCTGGCCTACTTGGAGCTCAGGGTCGAGACGAAACACCGAAGCGACCGTCGGGCGAAGTTCACCGCTCGGAGCGGGGTCGGTTAGCATCGGGACAGCGTCGCGTGCTGGTGGCAGTCCGTGTCAGGCATGGAGGCGCCGAACCAAAGGAGTCGACGATGTTCTCGTCTCTCTTTTCGTTCTCGCGTGGCTGAGCCCGAGACGACCAGGCTCGTCGCCTGGAGCACTGAGCTCCGCCGGGTGCACACACGCATCCGCGATGCTTTGCAGATCACACGACAGGCTGTGCGCGACGGGACACCGAGGCAGCACGCGAGCCGTGACTTGCTGCTTTATTGTCATGGATTCTGCACCGCACTCGACGGGCATCATCAGGGCGAGGACCGCGCTCTGTTTCCCGCCATCGAAGCTGCGCATCCGCACCTCACGCCCGTCCTGCGCGCGCTCAAACAAGACCATTCGATGATCTCGCATCTTCTCCAAGGGCTGCGCGATGCGATCGATCGATCGGCAACCCCTGACGAACTGGATCGTCACCTCGAAGGCGTGGCAGCGATCATGGAGAACCACTTCCGCTACGAAGAGCGGCAACTGATCACCGTGCTGGACAACCTCGAACTCCACGCCGCCGTGAAGGACGTGTTTGGACCACTGTGAACTCGCTCCC
>JAWWPC010000210.1:0-43469 GCA_033851055.1 Kribbellaceae bacterium
CGCCTCGTCATACCCAGCGCCATACCCGCCGCCGTACCCGGTGTCGGTGTCGGCACGCGGATCCGGACAACGGTCAGCGAACACCAGCGCCACCTCGAGCTGCCGGGCCGCGGCGCGAGCCTCGCCCGCGCGGCCCTCGGCGCCCGCGCTGAGCACCGCGCGGGTGTCAAGCTCAGACAAATCACCTTCGAACATGTGCTCGATTCTCCTACACCACCACCGACCGTCGCGAACCGAACAACCCTTATCCACAACGGCAAAAGGTCACATCCACGACAAGGACCGACGAATACAACGCGGTCGTTGTGGCTTCTGGCCGGGCAGGACAACCGGGATCGCTGTCGCTGTCGCTGTCGCTGTCGCTGTCGCTGTCGCTGTCGCTGTCGCTGTCGCTGTCGCTGTCGCGATGCACATATTGGTGAACGGTTGGGGTTGGCGAACGCCGGTTGGAGGTCGGTTGCGACGCAATGACGATGTGTCAGGAGACCATTCGCCGGCCTGTCTGTCGGCTGACCGGCGAACAACTTCAGACGAATCGCTGGATGCCTGGCCGGGTTTACAGGTCCGCCCCGGCTGTGCCGGGCGAAAGTCGGCCCGCGGTGGCGGCTGTCTGCTTCTCGGCGCCGGGTGGTTACGGTGGTCGCACCGCCACCCGGACCTGGGAGAACAAAGTGCCCATCAACCGTCTCGGCCTCGTCGTTCATCAGGGCCGTCCGCTCGCCGTCGAGGCGGCAGGCGTGGTCCGCGGCTGGTGCGCCAGGCATGGCATCGGCTGCACCGAGATCGATGTGTGGAAGAAGCACGAGGGCCGGCGAGGCGGCCACGAGGAGGCGATGGCAGCGGGCAACCCCGATCTCGTCGTCACGCTCGGCGGCGACGGCACCTTCCTGCGCGGGGCGCGGATCGCCGCGAAGAACGATGCCGCGGTGCTCGGGGTGGATCTGGGCCGGGTCGGTTTCCTCACCGAGGTGCCGTGCAGCGACGTGGAGAAGGCGCTCGAGGCGGTCCACCACGGCGGGGCAATCATCGACGAGCGGATGTTGCTGACCATGCGGGCGTCCCGCCCGCTGGAGATCCCGACCGATATGGAGGCGCTACTGCGCTACGGGCGAGGTCCGGCGCTGCCGCCACCTGCTGTCCGGCAGGAGAACATCGAGGGTGACGGCTGGGGCGTGGCGCTCGATGTCACCGCCCTGAACGACGTGGTGCTGGAGAAGCTCGCCCGGGACCGCCAGGTGAGTCTCGGCGTCTACTTAGCCGGCCGGTTGCTTGCGTCGTACTCGGCTGACGCAGTCATCGCCGCTACTCCGACCGGCTCGACGGCGTACAGCTTCGCGGCAGGGGGTCCGATCCTCTCCCCGCACATGGAGGCCGTCGTTTTCACCCCGGTGGCCCCGCACATGACGTTCAACCGAACCGTCGTGGCGGCACCAAACGAGCCTGTCGCGCTGAGGGTCTTGCCGCACTCCGGGCAGGCAGCCGTCAGCGTCGACGGCGAGTTGCGCGGAGTGCTGGACCCCGGCGACTGGATCGGCGTCTACAGAGCAACACGCCGGCTCAGGCTGGTGCGGCTCCGTCCTACCAACTTCTACGGCCGCCTGCGCGACCGGTTCCGCCTCACCGATGCCCCGGCGACGGCAGCCGACGGCGAATCCGATCCGTTGTTCCGGCCCGACAGTCCGGTGCCGGCAGACATGGCGCACCTCCGCCTGCCGCCGCCCGCCCATATCTGATTGGGAGGATAGGGTCTCTCCTCATGCGAAACGTGGTGATCCTGGCCGGTGGCTCAGGGACGCGGCTCTGGCCGCTGTCCCGGGCTGACAAGCCCAAGCAGGTCCTGCCGCTGGCCGCAGGGAACTCCCTGCTCCGGGTGGCGTACAACCGGCTGCAGGGCTTGGTCGAACCGGCCAACATCTACGTATGCACCGCTGCGGCCCATGCAGAGCAGGTGCGCGAGCAACTGCCTGAGTTGGCTGTCGACAACCTGATCGGCGAGCCGACCGGCCGGGACACGGCGAACGCCGTCGGTCTGGCCTCCGCCGTGGTCGGCCGGAACGACCCCGAGGCGGTGCTGGCGATCGTCACCTCGGACCACCTGATCACTCCGGAGGCGAAGTTCCGGGCGGCGATCGAGAGCGCCTTCGAACTGGTCGAGCAACGCCCGCGTTCGCTGGCCACCTTCGGGATCGAGCCGACCCACCCGCACACCGGCCTCGGCTATGTCGAACGAGGCGCCGCCATCGAAGGCAGTACGGCGTACGTGGTGGACAAGTTCCGGGAGAAGCCGGACCGCGCCACGGCCGAGGAATATCTGGCCACCGGAAGGTTCTGGTGGAACTCAGGCATGTTCGTCTGGCGGGCCGAGACCCTGCTGAGCGTGCTAGACGCGCTGCTGCCGGAGTCGGCCTCGCAGCTGCGCCGGGTCGCGGCAGTCTGGGACACGGACCAGCGCGACGCGGTGCTGGCGGAGATCTATCCTCAGCTGCGCAAGATCAGCGTCGACTACGCGGTGATGGAGCCGGCCTCCCAGGGCAAGGTCGATGCGGATGTGGTGGTCGTGCCGATGCCGGTGCACTGGCTGGACGTCGGCTCCTGGGCCGCGCTGGCCGGCACTTACGAGGTTGATGCCAATGGCAACCGTCATGACGGGGCGGCGCTGAGTTGCCTGCTCGACTCGCACGACAACGTGATCGTCACCGACGACCCGGACCACCTGATCGCCGCGGTCGGCCTGCAGGGCCACATCATCGTCCACACCCGCGACGTCACCATGGTCTGCCCGTTGGTCGACGGCGAACGCGTCAAGGACCTGGTCGCCATCGTCAAGTCCGACCACTCCACCAAGTACACCTGACCCCTGAGCCACCCTCGTCGGTCCCTTGTTCCCCGGCCTGTCGGCGTTCATCGGGCCCTTGTAACCACCCATCAAGCTGGCGACCTGACCCGGCAGGGATCGGACGTTCGCACACAACACTGGGCTCAGAAGCACCTGCCCGCAAAGCTCCATCGACCCGCTGTACGTCGTTACGTCGGCGTTGCTGACTTTGTGCGTCCAGCAGTCATCGCGTCGGTCGGAAATGGCTGAGCCATGCACAAAGCTCCAAAACCTGAGCCCGGAGCGAGCGACGTACGGATGGGGGCGCGGAGCCGGCAATCGTCCTCAGAGATTCTGGGGGACAAGGACGCGTGCTGGGACCTCACCGCAGTCGAGACACTTCGCGCAAAGGGTCACAAGGGCCCGATGAACGCCGACACGCCGGGGAACAAGGGACCGACGAAGGGGAGGGCGAGGGCGCTGCGGACCTGTGGTCTGCGGCTCTCGCGGCTCAGCCGCCGTTGGGCTCTTGCGCGTCGAGGGCGGGGTACTTCTCCAGGAACTGTTGGAGGGCCTCGCCGCTGAGAGACCCGCAGAACTGCCGGTGTCCCATTGCCTGACCTTCAGCGCCGGCGCTCCAGTGCGTGAAGGCGATGTTCTTGCCGGCGGGCCAGGCGGCACCGTCAGTGGATTTGAACGGGGCCGCGATGAACTTGCCATTGGCAGTGTCCGGCAGTTTGGCCTTGGAGATCGTCTCGATCAACGCGGCCTGGTCAGCGTTCTTGGCGGTCGCCTCGTTGTACCAGAGGATGGTGTAGCCGTGCTCGAGGTTGTGCACGAGGTTCGGCACCGGCGGCCGGTCGGCGAGCGAGTAGAACTTCTTGTCGAACGGGGCCCAGGTAGCGTAATGGGACCCGGACGAGGGCGGAGAAACCGAGTACTTGATGTTGGTGCCGTCCGGTTCGTGCTGTAGCGTTCCGCTGGCCTTGTCATCGGTGATCTTGTCGCAGGAGGCCGCGGCCGCCTTCACACCAAGGTCGGCGACGGACGAATTCCGGACCTTGGAGTCCTGGAACAGTTTGACTGCGGGAACGGCGATGATGGCCAAGCCGATGACGATCGCCCCGGCGACGATGAGCAGCGTACGGCGCTTGTCGGACCGGGCCTGGTCCTTCTGCATCTTCTCGATCAGGTCGCGGCGTGACTGCTTCTGAGACTTACCCACAGTTGATGGACTTCCCGGGCTCAGGGGCGGTCGCGCTGCCGCCGTACGGATGGCCGTGCGCGTGCAGTGTACGCAGGTATTCTGAGAAGTTGCCTAGAAAACTATCCGGACCGTGAGCCGAACGTGACCGTCGCCTCGCTCCCCGGACCCGTTCGGACATTCACCCCGTAGCCCTCCGCGTGCAGCAGGACCGCGAGTCGCTCGGCGATCACCCCGACCGCGACCGTGTCGTCCCCGAACACCGCGATGGCGCCGTCGAGCAGTTCGATGTGCACGTCCTCGTCATCCACCAGCAGCCCGTCCCATAGTGCAGGGTCGACCTCACGGGGACCAACAGGCGGCCGCCTGGCCAGCACCGCCGCCCGAGCCGCCTCCCGGGTACCAAGGCTGAACATGTCCATCTCGGCATCCCGTACCAGGGCCCGGGCGCCGCTGCCGTGCTCGCCGACGGGCAGGACGATGTCGGACAGCCCGCGCAGTACGGCGACCGGGATGCCGTCGGCCTTGCCCTTCACCAGTTCGCTGGCGGCGGCGATCTCGTCCGCGATGGCCGGTTCGGTGACCGCCAGCACGTTGCCGTGGCTGTCCGTCGTACCGCGGAGGTCTTCGATCACCTGTACGCCGGCAGCGCCGATGGCAAGGTCGACCTGACCATTGCGCCAGGGCCGGCCGAGCGTGTCCGTGACGAGTACGCCGACGTTCACGTCGTACCGGTCCTTCAGGGCGCTGCGCAGCAGGCGGGCAGACGCGTCCGGGTCGACCGGTAGCAGCAGGACCGTGCCGGGAGCGGTGTTGGAGGTGTCCGTGCCGGCGGCAGCGAGCACCAGGCCGTGCCGCGTCTGCACGATCCGGGTGTCGCCGCGCTGAGCCACCACCCGAACCAGTTCGGCGTCGATCGCGTCGTCACGGGTGCCGGAGGTCTGTAACCGTCCCTCGGCCTTGCTGACGATCTTCGACGTCACCGAGACCACATCGCCGTCTTGCAGGTCTGCTGCCTCGCCGATCAGGCCGGCCAGGTCGGCCCCGGTCGCGACCTCCGGCAGTCCGAGGATCGGAAAGACCTCGAGGTGCTTCCTCATCGGCGCACCGCCTCGGCGAGGTTCAGGGCCGCGTCGGCGATGGCCGCGGTCGTCTCGGGATCGCTCATCCACAGCGGCACCGCTTGTGCATGGATGCCCGCCGCAGTGACCGCACCCAGTTGTGCAGCGTCTGACGTGTCGACCAACCACCCGTCCAGGACGCCGCCGTTCGTACGGGCGCCGAAATGCCTAGCCACAGCAGACGCAGTGGAGTCGACACCGATCGCGGCCAACACCTTGTCAGCCATGCCGCGGACCGGGCCGGTACCGATGATCGGTGACACCCCGATCACCGGGGCCGCAGTCTCCCTGACAGCGTCCCGGATCCCTGGTACGCCGAGGATGGTGCCGACCGAGACCACCGGGTTCGACGGCGGCAGCAGCAGCACGTCGCACTCGGCGATCGCATCGAGCACACCCGGAGCGGGCTTGGCCTTGTCCCTGCCGACCGAGATGATCTGGTGCGCCGTGACCTCGGCATGCAGCCGGACCCAGTACTCCTGGAAGTGGATGGCCTTGCGGGCGCCTGGGGTCTCCGGGTCGTCGACTACGACATGCGTCTCAACCCGGTCGTCGCTCATCGGCAGTAGCCGCACCGGCAGGTTCCACCGGGCACAGAGCGCCTCGGTCACCGCGGCCAGTCCGTAGCCGGCGTCCAGCATCTGGGTCCGGACCAGATGGGTCGCCACGTCCCGGTCGCCCAGGCCGAACCAGGCCGGCTCCACGCCGTACGCCGCCAGTTCCTCCTTCACCACCCAGGTCTCGTCCTCACGGCCCCAGCCGCGCTCGGCCGAGATACCGTCACCGAGCGTGTACATGACCGTGTCCAGGTCCGGGCAGACCCGCAGGCCGAACAAGGTGATGTCGTCCGCGGTGTTACCCACCACGGTGATCTCGGCGTCCGGACGGGCCTTCAGCAGGCCGCGCAGGAAGGTGGCGCCGCCAATGCCACCGGCAAGCACTGTCAATCGCATGAGAAGAGTCTGCACGAGTCGTCAAAGCTACGAACCACCGCACGACTATGCTGCCAAGGGTCAGTCAGTTGTAAGGCCCCCAACATCCCGAGGAGCCCTCGTGGTCACCGACGCAACCAAGAAGCTCAGAGAGCCGGTCGCGTACATCCTGCTCGCCTTTGCCGGCCTCGTGGCGCTGGCCTCGCTGTTCCGGCTGTTCGTCGGATCCGACTTCACCTCCTCGGCCGGAGTCGTGCAGGGCACGCTCACCCCGCCCGGACTCACCGCGCTGGTGCTACTGGCCGCGCTCGCCGGTTCGGTCGCGCTGGTGACGGAACTCGGTGAGCGCACGCCGAACGCTCGTACCGTTACGCTCGCCGCGCTGGCCATCACCGGCGTGAACGTGCTGCTCGGCATCATCACCGCATTGGCCGGCTTCGGCGAGACCGGTGACGCCGGGCTCAAGATCGTCGGCTTCATCTACGCCCTGGGCGGCCTCGCGCTGTACGGCGCGGTCGGCCTCTTCCTGCTGAAGACCTTCCAGGGGCTACCGGCCCCGGTCCGCGCGCCGAATCCCGGCCCGCACGGCCAGTTCGCGGGCCAGGGCCAGGTTCAGTACGGCCAGCAAGGCCAGCAAGGCCAGCAAGGCGGCCAGTACGGCGCGCAGTACGGCCAGCAAGGTGGTCAGGGCCAGTACGGCCAGTACGGCTCCGGCCAGGGTCAGTACGCCCAACCCGAGCACAACCAGGGCCAGTACGGCGCGTACGGCGCGGCTGCAGGGGCTGGTGCGGTCGGCGGATATGCCGCAGGGCAGACCGAAGGCCAGTGGCCGCAGGAGCAGGGCTGGAGCCAGGGCGAGCAGCAGCCGAGCTGGCCCGCGGGTACCGAGGCGGCGGCGGAGACCGGTGCTGCTGCAGAGCCTGCCGAGGCACAACCGGCCGAGCAGGCCTGGTCCGCCGAGAGCCACAGCAGCGAGCCGACCCAGCAGTGGAGCGCCGACGCCAGCCAGCAGCAGTGGTCCGGTCAGGAGGCTGGCCAGCAGTGGCCGCAGGAGCAGCAGCAGTGGGGTGGCGCGGACAGCGGCCACCAGCAGTGGCCCATCCAGGAGCAGTACGGCCAGCAGCCGGCTCAGCAGGCCCAGCCCGAGCAGGCTTGGTCCCAGCAGGGTTGGCAGCAAGGTGGCCAGTCCTGGCCGGCCACAGAGGCTCCGGCCGCCGAGCCGGCTGAAGCTGCTCCCGCAGAGGCGGTCCCGGCAGCCGACGAGACCCGGGTAGAACCGCATGTCGACGAAGCGCCGAAGGCCGAAGACCCCAAGGACCCGCAGGCACAGGGCAGTCAGCAGGGCTGGTGGTCCCAGCCCTCCTAGCAGTGGCCGGCACCTTCACAGCAGGTGCCCGAAAGCGCGGAGAGGCCCGCTCAGGCGGGCCTCTCCTTCTTTTGCGGCCGTGTTGCTGATAGGCCACTAGCAGACCACGGCTTGACTTTCGTGGATTGCAGGAATGTAATTTCAACCGTGTCGTTCGTTGGACACTCGGTATCGGGGACCGTTGCAGAGCGCAGGACGGACGAGGTCAGGCATGTGGATCGCAAACCCACATGTACAGGGGAACGAACAGGGTCGAGGGAGGTCCTACCGTGACAGAGACGCTGATGGCGATTGTCGACGGTGAGGCGAACGAGGAAGAGCCGAGCTGGCAGGAAAGGGCGCTGTGCGCCCAGACCGATCCAGAGGCTTTTTTTCCGGAGAAGGGCGGATCCACCCGCGAGGCGAAGAAGGTCTGCCTCGGTTGCGGCGTGCGGGGCGAGTGCCTCGAGTACGCGCTGCAGAACGACGAGCGCTTCGGTATCTGGGGTGGCCTGTCGGAACGGGAACGCCGCAAGTTGAAGAAGAGGGCCGTCTGAAGGCGACCTGACCGACAGGTGGTGCCCTGCCACCCACTGTCGGTCTGCATCGTGGAGCCAGCACTCTCGGAAGTCGCGTAGGGTGGTCCGCGCCCCAGCCTGGAAGGGTCGGGGCAGGCCGTCCCTTTCCCGTGAGGTGTTGCTGCTCCGCATGGAATCAGAAGCTCCGGCCGGTTGGGAATTCTTCGACTCCGTCGACTTCCCGACCGACCTTCCTGACGACCCGATGGGTCGCGCTCCGGTCCGGCATGTCGTCACCGCGGTCGTGGTCGGTCACGAGGGAGCCGCTTGGCTGCCCCGCCTGACCGAAGCTTTGTGGGCGCTCGAGCGCCGCCCGGAGCGGCTGATCGCGATCGACACCGGTTCCACCGACGAGACCGCCGAACTGCTCGCCGCGATGCCGGGCGTGGAGCCCGTGGTCAGCCTGTCCGCCCGGTCCGGCTTCGGTTCGGCGGTGTCCCGCGGCCTGGAGGCGGTCGGGTTCGCGCCCATCCCGTCAGCCGTCGGCCCGTACGGTGACGACGGCCACATGCCAGTGCAGGAGTGGCTCTGGCTGCTGCACGACGACTGCGCGCCGGCTCCGAAGGCGTTGGAGAAGCTGCTGCTGCAGGCAACCATGTCGCCGGAGATCGGGATCTGGGGACCCAAGCTGCGGCTCTGGCCGCGGGACCGGGAGTTGCTCGAGGTCGGTGTCACCACCTCCCTCGGCGGTCGCCGCGACACCGGCATCGAGTCCGGCGAGCTCGACCAGGGCCAGCACGACCAGGTCCGCAACGTGCTTGCGGTCAGTTCGGCCGGCATGCTGGTCCGTCGCGACGTCTGGGAGTCGCTGAGGGGTTTCGACCCACGGCTGCCGATGTTCCGCGACGACATCGACTTCGGCTGGCGGGCCACCCGGGCCGGCTTCAGCGTCGGCGTCGCGCCCGATGCCGTCGTCTACCACGCACAGGCGGCCGCGACCGGTGAACGAGCATTGGCCGGGACCAGGCGGCACGCGTATCAGCTCGACCGCGCCCACGCCTACTACACCGTCCTGGCCAACGCGCCAGGCAAGCTGCTGCCGCTACTGGTCCTGAGGTTCCTGCTCGGCACTGTGGTGCGCTCGGTCTGGTTCCTGCTGGGCAAGACCCCTTCCGGCGCGGTGGACGAGTGGACCGCGCTGCTGGGCACGCTGCTGGCCGGCGGCTGGACCCAAGCTAGGCGCGATCGGCGCAGCCTGGACAAGACCCAGTACGACGAAGTCAAGCCGCTGTTCGCGCGGTCCGTGAACGCCCTGCGGCACAACCTGGAGGAGACCGGCAGCACGATCTCCGAGCGCCTCCGCGAGGCCTGGGCGGACGAACCCGAGGAGCAGGTCGTCACGTCAGCCCGCCGGGCCAAGAGCACGGCCAGGGTCGCGGTGGACCAGCCGCGCTGGCGCCGGCAGTTGATCCGCCGCCCGTTCCTCGTCGCCTGGGTGGTGCTGGCCCTAGGCGCAATCGTCGCGGCTCGTGGCGTATTCGGCAGCGGCGTGTTGCGGTCGAGCCTGCTGCTACCTCCGCACGACAGCCTCGGCGCGCTCTGGCACGCGGCGGCTGCTGCGCCAAACGGCGTCACCCCACCGGCCTGGCTGGGGCAGTTCTGGGCCCTGTCGACGTTGACGTTCGGCCCGTCCGGCGCCACCAACCTGGTGCTGCTCGGGGCCATCCCGATTGCCGCGCTGACTGCCTGGACATTGCTGCGCGCCATCGTCGTCGACCGAATGGCCCGGGCTTGGGGCGCGGCGGCGTACGGGTTGGCGGTGTTCACCAACGGGGCGATCTCGCAGGGGCGGCTCGGGACATGTGTCGCCGCGATCGTGCTGCCGCTGTTGGGTGCCGCGGTGCACACCGTCGCGCGGCGGCGGAGGGTGGTGATCCAGGGCAGTTGGCGGGCCTCGTGGTTCGCCGGGATCTGTCTTGCCGTGCTGTTCGCGTTCACCCCGGCGCTCGGTCTGCTGGTCGCGATCACGCTGGTCGCGGGCGCGCTGTTCGGCCTGGGCTGGCGGCGGCAGGGTCGGCAGTTGGTCTTCTCGGTCTTCCTCGGCCTGATGCTGGTGCTGCCGTGGACCATCAATCTGGTGCTGCATCCGTCCCGCCTCGGACAGGAGGCAGGTGGCTTGCCGACCGCTGGTGTCGGACCGGGTGACAGCGTCGCGCGGCTGCTGACCGGCGTACCGGTGGGTGCGCCTGCGCCGTGGTGGTTCGCCGTACCGCTGATCCTGGTCGCCCTGGTGAGCTTGCTGCGCGAGTCGCGGCAGCGGTACGAGCTGGTCGGCTGGTTCGCGGCGCTTGCGGGGCTCGCCGGCACCTTGCTGAGCAGCCGCCTGGGCGGCGGCAGCGGGCCGCTGATGTTCCTGATGACCGCGGGCTGGATCGTCACTGTCACGGTGGCGTGGGACTCGGTCGGGCGATCCACCGAGCGGATCGTGCGGGGCGTGCTGGGGCTCGTCCTCGCCGCCACTGTGGTGACGGCCGGGTTCTGGCTGGTCCGCGGCGTGGACGGGCCGTTGCACCGAGGGCCTGCGCAGGATCTACCGGCATACCTCGTGTCGGCGCAGGATCCACCCGACAATGCCTCGATCGTCGTGGTGCGTAAGAACCCGGACAGCGCGATGCAGTACTCGCTGGTGCGGGAGGGCGGTCCGCGGATGGGTGCGCTCGAGGCCGCCCCGAAGCCCGAACAGACCAAGCCGATCACCGATGTGCTGTCGTCGCTCGGCGGTGGCGGCACGGGCGAGGAAGGCCGACGGCTGGCGACCCTAGGGATCGACTACGTCTACCTGCCGGCGCCGGTCGACCCGGTGCTGATGTCGACGCTCGACTCACTGCCCGGCCTGACCAGGGCCAGTGCGGACGTCGGCGATGCCTCCTGGCTGGTCGATCGCACGAACGTCAAAAGCGTCGCGCTGCCGCAGGACCAGGTGCAGAACTTCTGGCGGATCGCCGGCATCATCGCCTGGCTGATCGCGCTGGTGTCCTGTCTGCCGACCGCACGGCGTACCGTCGCGGTTCCGCACGGCACCCACGCCAGGAGGGTCTCGTGATCAAGTTGCTGTCCGACCTCAGGTTCCGGCTGGGGGCCTGCGTGATCGCGCTGGCCGTTGTCGCCGGAGTCGGCGTGGTGACCCACACTCCGGCGCCGGCGGCTAAGGCCAAAGACACTGGGCGGGGAACCCGCACGGTAGTGAACCGGACCGCTCTGTCCTGCCCGGCGCCCGGCGCCGGCGGCAAGGTGCAGACCGTCGTCAACGCGGTTGCGCCGGTTCTGCCCGGCGGGACCCCGATGGCTGCCGGCAACACCACCCCGCTGAGCATCGCGCCGCTGTCAGCGACTGCGAACCCGCTCGGCTCCGTACTGGTCCGCGGCCGGCTCACGTCGACGCCGTGGACGACGAAGCTGGACCCGCTTGCCGTCCGGGGAACCGGTCCGCTCGCCGCCGGTACGGTCGCCACCTCGACCTCGATCGCGACCGATGGTGTGAACCGGGGGATGGCGAGCATCCCGTGCCAGGTGCCCGGATCGGACTTCTGGTTCGTCGGTGCGAGCGCCGCGGCCGGGCGTCGGGACGTGCTGGTGCTCACCAATCTGGACAGCATCAACGCCCAGGTCGACATCACCGTGTACGCCGCAGGCGGCGTGCAGGACGTGCCATCGGCCCGCGGTGTCGTCGTACCGGCTCGGGGCACGGCCCAGGTCTACCTGGGCACGGTGATGCCGAAGCTACGCGACCTCGCCCTGCACGTGGTCTCCAGCGGCGGCCGGGTTGCGGCGGCGGTCCGCGACAACGCCATGAACGGCACGACCCCGGCCGGCGTCGACTGGCTGAACCAGTCGTCCGCGCCCGCGACCAAGGTGGTGGTGCCCGGCCTCGCGCCCGGTGCCGGCATCCGCACCCTGACGGTGGTCAACCCGGGCGATCTGCAGGCCAGCGCCACGCTTACCGTGAACGGTCCGAACGGCCCGTTCAAGCCGGCCGGCATCTCCGCGCTGGACATCCCGGCCGGAGCGGTCAAAGTAGTCCGGCTGGAGTCCGTGCTGAACGGCGACCCGAGCGCGGTGACAGTGACGTCCGACCAGCCACTGACCGCGTCCGCCCGGATGCAGGACCCGAAGGGGATCGAGTTCGCCTCGATGGGGTCGACGGATCCGCTGACCGGCCCGGCGTATCTCGCGCTGCCGCCGCACAGTGAGCCGATGGTGCTGCAGCTGACCGCACCGGGCAAGACCGCGACCGTCCGGTTCGAGCTCCGCGACGCCGGCAACAAGGTCGCCCAGACCAGCGAGTTGGACGTCATCGCCGGCGCCACCAACCTGGTCACGTTCAAGCCGCAGGCCAAGCCGACGTACCTGATGGTGAGTCCGACGAAGGGCGACATCGTGGCCGGCGTGACCCTGACCCCGGCCAAAAGCAGCAAGCAGAACGATGTCGTCCGGGTCGCCGCTTGGCCGCTGGTCACCTCGTTGGTCTTCCGCGCCCAACTCGGCGCCCGACCCGACGTCCGCGCCGCCCTCAAGTAGGGCCTGACCGGTCAGTCGTCGTCGGTGTCGAAGTCGGGGTCGATCTGTTCGGGGGACAGGGCCAGTACGTCGGCCAGTTCCAGCACCAGAGCGGAGCGGACGAGCCAGGCCAGGCCACTGCCGGAACGGTCTGCTCGCAGCTCGATCGGGCGGCGGAAGACGACGATCCGGTAGGGCTCGTGCGAGGTGCCGCCGGTGGAGTGGGTGAGCGGGATCTCGCCCGCGTGGCTGTCCAGGTTCGGCACGTCCTCGATGGCGAACTCGACCCGGGTGACGACCTGCGGCAGGCGCTTCTCCAGCCGGGTCACCTCGATCGCGACCACCTCGTCGAACTGGGCCGCAGCCGAACGCTGCAACGGCAGACCACGGGGGGCGAAGCGGCTCGGCCGGCTGATCGGGCCGAGCATGCCGCGCCCATGGCGGTCGATGTGCCTGCGATGACGGCGAGCCTCGGTCACGCCATCAGCCTAGTGGGGGTAGCGTCTGGTCGTGAGCATCGCCAGGACCTGTTCGCGCGCCGCCTGTCACCGGGCCGCCGTGTCGACGCTCACTTACGTCTATGCCGACTCCACCTGCGTGTTGGGGCCGCTCGCGACGTACGCCGAGCCGCACTGTTACGACCTCTGCGCCGATCATGCCGATCGCCTGACCGCGCCGAACGGCTGGGAGGTGATCCGGTTGGCGCCGGATCCCGCCGCGGCCGGCCCGTCCGACAACGACCTCGAGGCGCTGGCGAACGCGGTCCGCGAGGCGGCCCGGCCGGTTCCACCCCGCGAGCCCGGTCCGTCGGCGCCGGGTGCTCCGGTCGAGATCGCGCGCCGCCGCCACCTGCGGATGCTGCGGGACCCGGGCAACTCGAGGACGCCGGACAGCTCCGAGCAAGCCTGAGCGAACCGGGCTGGAAATCGCATTCCGTCCCTTGGGACGAGGTTGACCGGACGCAAGCGGCTGACAAGACTTTCGGCTGTGAACGTTCAAAAGTTACGCGTCGGAGTCGTAGGCCTGGGTTATGCCGGCCGCACCGCCCTGGAAGCCTTTGCCGAGTTGCCTGATGTCGAAGTGGTCGCCCTGGCCGGCCTGGAGAAGGACCGGCTGGCCGAGCTGGGCGATCGTTTCGGGATCCCGCATAGATACGAACGCTGGGAGGATCTGCTCAAGGCCGAGGGGCTGGACGCGGTCAGCGTCGCCACCCCGACCCAGTTGCACGCACCGATCACCTTGGCCGCTCTCGAGGCCGGGCTGCACGTGCTCTGCGAGAAGCCGCTGGCCCGGACAGTCGCGGAAGGCACCGCGATGGTGAAGGCGGCCACCGAGGCCGGCCGCGTGCTCAAGGTGGTGTTCAACCACCGGGAGCGCGGCGATGTGGCCGTCCTGAAGCACCAGATCGACGAGGGTCTGCTCGGCCGGATCTATTACGCCAAGGCGCACTGGATGCGGCGGAACGGGATCCCGGGTATGGGTGGCTGGTTCACCAACCGCGAGCTGTCCGGCGGCGGTCCGCTGATCGACCTCGGCGTGCACATCCTCGACATGGCCCTGCACCTGCTGGACGAGCCGCAGGTCGAGACAGTGAGCGCGTCGACCTTCGCCGAGTTGGGCCCGCGCGGCCGCGGCGGCGGTGTGTCGCACACGCTGGCGACCATGACCGCACTCGGCTCGGCCTTCGAGGTGGAGGACCTGGCGACGGCGTACCTGCGGCTCGAAGGCGGCGGCGCCCTGCAGTTGGAGGTCAGTTGGGCGACGTACCGGGCGCCGGGCGACAACTTCGGCATCGAGTTGTTCGGCACCGAGGGCGGCGCCAAGATCGAGGTGCAGAACTACAGCGGGGTGGACACCCTGCGGATCTTCACCGACGTCGGCGGCGTACCGGCCGAGGTGCGACCCGCGACCGGGCCCGGCCTCGGCCACCGCGCGGTGGTCAGCGAGTTCGTGGCGACAGTACTGAGCGGCGACTGGGCCGCGCACAACGGGTCCGACGCACTGCGCCGGACCCAGGTGATCGACGCCTGCTATGCCTCGGCGCAGGCCCGACGAGAGGTAGTGCTCGATGTCTGACCCGATCCGCGTCACCGTCTGGGGCGAGAACGCCCACGAGCAGGACGACCTGGTGGTCCAGAAGATCTACCCGGACGGCATGCACGAGACCATCGCCGCCGGGCTGCGCGACAAGCTCGGCGAGAACGTCAGAGTCCGTACGGCGTGGTTGCAGCAGCCGGAGCACGGTCTCACCGAAGAAGTGCTGGCGGATACCGATGTGCTCACCTGGTGGGGGCACCGCGCACACGGTGAGGTTGCTGACGAAGTGGTCGAGCGGGTCTATCAGGCGGTGCTGTCCGGGATGGGCCTGATCGCTCTGCACTCGGCGCACTTCTCGAAGATCTTCAAGCGCCTGATGGGTACGACCTGCTCGCTGGACTGGCGCAGCGAGAACGACCGCGAACTGCTCTGGACGGTGGCACCCGGCCACCCGATCGCGGCCGGCGTACCGCATCCGCTGATCATCGAGCGCGAGGAGATGTACGGCGAACACTTCGACGTCCCGCAGCCCGACGAACTGGTCTTCATCAGCTCGTTCACCGGCGGCGAGGTGTTCCGCTCCGGGTGCTGCTACCGGCGGGGTCAGGGCCGGGTGTTCTACTTCCGGCCGGGCGACCAGGAGTTCCCGACCTACCACCAGCCGGACATCCAGCGGGTGATCGCCAACGCCGTGGGTTGGGCGGCGCCGACCAGTCCGAAGGCGATACCGGACGTCCATCACCGAGCAGTGCCTGGCTGGTTCGAGGCGCCGACGGTGGGGTAGCGCGGGCCAGATAAGGTCCACGCATGGTTGACGTAGCTGCGATCTTCAAGGCGTATGACGTGCGCGGCGTCGTGCCGGACGAACTGGACGAGTCGGTCGCACGCGCTACCGGTGCTGCGTTCGTGGAGGTGCTCGACGTTCTGGCGGGGGCCGGAGCCGTCGTGGTCGGCTACGACATGCGTCCGTCCAGCCCGGCGCTGGCGGCTGCTTTCGCCGAAGGGGTGACGAGTACCGGCGCCGATGTGGTCGACATCGGCCTGGCGTCGACGGATCAGCTGTACTTCGCCTCCGGACGGCTCCAGTTGCCCGGCGCGATGTTCACCGCGAGCCACAACCCGGCGAGGTACAACGGCATCAAGATGTGCCGCACAGGTGCCTCGCCGGTCGGCTCCGAGTCCGGCCTGCGCGACATCGCCGACCTGGTCTCCAAAGCCCTGGTCGACGGCCCGACGTCGGTGCCGGTCGACGGCGGGGTCACCCACAAGGACCTGCTCACCGCGTACGCCGACCACCTGAACGAACTGGTGGACCTGAGTAAGATCCGCCCGCTGAAGGTGGTCGTCGACGCCGGCAACGGGATGGGCGGCTATACCGTGCCGGCTGTGTTCGCGACCGGGCCGGTGGAGATCGTGCCGATGTACTTCGAGCTGGACGGCAACTTCCCGAATCACGAGGCGAACCCGCTGGACCCGAAGAACCTGGTCGACCTGCAGGCCAAGGTGCGCGAGGTCGGTGCCGATCTCGGTCTGGCCTTCGACGGCGACGCCGATCGCTGCTTCGTGGTGGACGAGCGGGGTGAGCCGATCTCCCCGAGTGCCGTCACCGGGCTGGTCGCAGTCCGCGAGCTGGCGAAGCACCCCGGCTCGGCGGTGATCCACAACCTGATCACCTCCAAGGCCGTGCCCGAGCTCATCACCGAGCACGGTGGTACGCCGGTCCGCGCCCGGGTCGGCCACTCGTACATCAAGCAGAAGATGGCCGAGACCGATGCGGTGTTCGGTGGCGAGCACTCCGCGCACTACTACTTCCGAGACTTCTGGCGAGCCGACACCGGCATGCTGGCCGCGCTGCACGTACTGGCCGCGCTGGGTGAGCAGGACAAGCCGGCCAGCGAGCTGTTCGCGGCGTACGAGCGGTATGTGGCGTCCGGCGAGATCAACAGCCGGGTCGACGATGCGGCGGCGACCGTGGCCGCGATCGAGGATACCTATGGCGGCCAGGACGGCATTACCGTGGACCATCTGGACGGCCTCACGGTCAACGCGGAAAAGTGGTGGTTCAACGTGCGCGCGTCGAACACGGAGCCGCTGTTGCGACTGAACGTCGAGGCCGGGGACGCGGCCACCATGGAGCGCGTCCGCGACGAGGTACTGGCCCTGATCACCGGCGCACCGAAAGACGAGGAGAACTGATGACCCCTCCTAACCTGAATCTCGACCCGGACCTGCTGAGCATCCTGGTCTGTCCGAAGTGCCGGTCGGAATTCCGTGTCGACGAGGAGGCGAACGAGCTGATCTGCACCAATCCCACCTGCGCTTTGGCCTACCCGGTGCGGGATGACATCCCCGTGCTGCTGATCGACGAGGCCCGCGAAACCAGAACCGACGAGGACCGCGAATCCCAATGAGCACCTTCGACGACTCGCGGCTGGACGACCCCATCGCGCTCGCTGCAGCCGACCACCTGTTGCGCCGCCTGGCCGGTGCCGGTGCCCGGGTGCGGGCCGAGATCGACGCGTCCGACGACGTGCTCTCCAAGCTCGGCCTGGACGGCTTCCGCCCGCGTGCGATCGTCGCGGCCGGCCGGGACGCCCGCCTGGTCCGGGCAGTCTTGGAGCCGGTCTGCCCAGTGCCGTTCGTGGCTTGGCCCGGTCCGGGACTTCCCGGCTGGGCAGGACCGCTCGACCTGGTCGTCGTCCTCGACGGCAACATCGGCGACCTTGGTGCGATCTCCGCTGCCTCGGAGGCCGTGCGCCGCGGCTGTGGCCTGATGGTGGCCTGCCCTGCCGACTCGCCGGTGGCTCAGGCCTCCGCTGGTTCTCGGCACGCGATCCGCCTGCCGTCGCAGTCCGATGACCAGCTGGCTGCGGCGGTCGCCGTACTGCAGGCATTGCACCAGCTGGAGCTGGGGCCTGCTGTCGAGGCGAGCGCGGTCGCGGCCACGCTGGACGATGTAGCTGTCGAGTGTTCGCCGAACCGCGATGTCGCGTCGAACCCGGCCAAGGACCTGTCGCTGATGCTCGGCGACTCGCTGCCGCTGGTGTGGGGTGGTTCCGTCCTTGCTGCGCGCGCGGCTCGTCGCGTGGTCGAGGCGCTCCGACTGGCCAGCGGTCGTCCGGCGCTTGCCGCCGATGCCGGTCACCTGTTGCCGGTGCTGGCGAATCAGCCGCCGCGTGACCTGTTCGCCGACCCGTTCGACCAGCCCGACGAGCTGCGGCCCGGCCTGGTCATCCTGGACGACGGCGTCGAAGACCCGGGCGTGGTCGAAGCCCAACGCCAACTGGAGCACAAGGCCGAGCGGCACGACGTACGCGTGCACGTGGTCAAGCAGGCGAACGGCACGGACGTCGCCCGGTACGCCGCCCTGATGCAACACGGCCGGTACGCCGCCGCCTACCTGGGCATTGCTCTTGGCCGGTACGGCACTGCGGCGGAGGACTCTCCGGCCGGCTCGGGCAATCCCGCGGAGGATCCGGCGTGGTAGCTCGGCTCCGCAACACCATCCGGGACTATGCCTGGGGTTCGCGCACCGCTATACCCGAGCTGACCGGGGTGGAACCGGACGGGCGTCCGCAGGCCGAGCTCTGGATGGGCGCGCACGAGTCGGCCTCGTCAGTGCTGCTGTCGGAGGAGACCTCGGGGGCGACACTGTACGACCTGGTCTCGGCCGACCCGGCGGGGGCGATGGGCCAGGAGACGGCCGAGCGGTTCAACGGCCGGTTCCCCTTCCTGGCCAAGATCCTCGCGGCGGCCCAACCGCTGTCGATCCAGGCCCACCCGTCCCTTGCGCAGGCTGTCGACGGGTTCGCCCGGGACGAGGCCGCGGAGATCCCGCGGGATGCGGCCGACCGCAACTACAAGGACGCCTGGCCGAAGCCGGAGATCCTGATCGCGCTAGGTCCGTTCGAGGCGTTGGTCGGCTTCCGCCCGCTGGAAGAGACCCTCGCGCTGCTCGACGCGTTGGAGGTGGCCGGGCTCGAGGAGCTGACCGCCCTGCTCCGGGACGGCAAGCTGGAGGAGGTCTTCCGCCAGCTGATGAGCAGCGACCGCGACACGATCCGTCCGCTCGTCGCCGCTCTCGGCGAGGCCTGCCGCCAGTACGCTGGTGAGGCCTACGCGCGCGAAGTGGAAACACTCGACCGGCTCAGCCAGGACTTCCCGGACGACCCCGGCGTACTGGCTGCGCTGCTGCTGAACCGGGTTCACCTGGAGCGGTTCCAGGCGGTCTACCTGCCGGCCGGCAACGTGCACGCGTACCTGCACGGCACCGGGTTCGAGGTGATGGCCAACTCCGACAACGTGCTCCGCGGCGGTCTCACCCGGAAGCACATCGACGTACCGGAGCTCGTCTCGGTGGTCGACTTCGAGCCGTTGGCCGAGCCGGTACTCACCGGCACATACGAGACAGGTTGTGAGTATTTCGCCGTCCGACGGGTCGACCTGGACGGTTCGGAGTCGGTCGAGGTGAATGCCACCGGGCCTCGGATCGTCACCTGCGTGGACGGAACGGTGCTGGTCGGGGCCCTAGGCACCAATGACGGCGTCGAGCTGTCCGCCGGTCAGTCCGCCTTCCTCCGAGGACCCGAAGGACCCTGTACTCTGCGGGGTCCCGGCACGGCGTTCGTCGTGTCCGCTCGCTGAACCCCCTTATTTTCACGGAGGATCACAGAAATGGCTGGTGGCGGAAACAAGGCCGTGGTCGCGGCTTTGCTGGCGAACACCGGGATCGCGGTCACCAAGTTTGCCGCCTGGGCGCTGACCCAGTCCGCTTCGATGCTGGCCGAGGCGATCCACTCGCTGGCCGACGCCGGGAACCAGGCCCTGCTGTTGCTCGGTGCCCAGCGCGCCAAGCGCGAGGCTGACGAGTTGCACCAGTTCGGGTTCGGCCGCGAGCGGTACGTCTACTCGTTCATCGTCGCGATCGTGCTGTTCAGCGTCGGTGGTCTGTTCGCGCTGTACGAGGGCTACCACAAGGTGCAGGACCCGCATGGCATAACCGGCTGGAAGTGGGTCCCGGTCGTGGTGCTGCTGCTGGCGATCGTGCTGGAGAGCATGTCCTTCCGCACAGCCATCATCGAGTCGAACAAGTTGCGCGGTCCGGTTTCGTGGACCAGGTTCATCCGCAACGCGAGGGCGCCGGAGCTGCCGGTGATCCTGCTCGAGGACTTCGCCGCGCTGACCGGTCTGGTGCTGGCGCTGATCGGGGTCATCCTCACCCTTGCCACCGGCAACGGTATCTTCGATGGCCTTGGCTCGATGGCTATCGGCGCGCTGCTGGTCTGTGTGGCGATCTTCCTGGCGATCGAGATGAAGTCGCTGCTGATCGGCGAGTCCGCAACCAGAGAAGCCCAGCAGCGCATCGTCGCCGCGATCGAGGGCGTGCCGGGCCTGCAACGGCTGATCCACATCAAGACCCTGCACATCGGCCCGGAGGAGGTGCTGGTCGCCGCGAAGATCGGCGTCGCCCCGACCACCGATGCCGCCGTCGTCGCCGAGGCCATCGATGCCGCCGAGCGCGCCATCCGTGCCGCCGAGCCGATGGCGGTCCACATCTACCTAGAGCCCGACATCTACACCGAGAACCACCGCCCCGACGAGCGCCCAGCCGTCCCCGAGGCCCCATCCCACTAACCCGATCGTCGGTCCGTAGTTCCCCGGCGTGTCGGGGTTCATCGGTCCCTTCTGACCACGCCCGCTAGCGCGGACGATGAGGCGGTGGAGGCAGTACGCCGCTGCGGCCCAGCCAGCGCAGTGCGCGCTCGCGGTCGATCTCGGCCGGGCTTGGTGGGCTGGTGAGCCGCCCGGTCCGGTAGCCGAGGTTGCGCAGGTCCGCGGCGACCGAGGGCTCGGCCAGTACCTTGAGAGCGAAGGCCAGCGCGGCCGGCGACACGTCATACCGGTGTTCCAGTTCGAGGGCCAGTTTGACTGCGGCGAGGTCGCGTTCGTCGTACTGGCGCTGGGTCGTCCGGACGGCGCGCGAGCGGGGCAACAGGCCTAGCGCCTCGCGATAACGGAGCATTCGCGGTGTGGTGCCGAGTTGTCTTGCGGCCTCGGTGATGCGCATGAGGACAATCTTGACATTTCAGTGTCAAGAACCGCGATTCGGTGCCACATCGGGCGCCCGGGCACCTCTAGGCTCGATCCCGGCGGTCAGAAGCTGGCCGCACAGACCTCATCAGGCAGGCAACGACTTCCCAGGGAGCGGCAAGCGCATGACGTTCGACTACAAGGTGGCAGACCTCGGACTCGCAGAGTTCGGTCGCAAGGAGATCCGGCTGGCCGAGCACGAGATGCCGGGTCTGATGGCAATGCGCGCCCAGTACGGCGAGAGCAAGCCGCTGGCCGGCGCCCGGATCGCGGGCTCGCTGCACATGACCGTGCAGACCGCCGTGCTGATCGAGACCTTGACGGCCCTCGGTGCCGAGGTCCGCTGGGCCAGCTGCAACATCTTCTCCACCCAGGACCACGCGGCCGCCGCGGTCGTCGTCGGCCTGGATGGTACGCCGGAGAACCCGCAGGGCGTCCCGGTGTTCGCCTGGAAGGGCGAGACGCTGGAGGAGTACTGGGCCTGCACCGAGCAGATTTTGAGCTGGCCAGATGCTGATGGTCCGAACATGATCCTCGACGACGGCGGCGACGCCACGATGCTCATCCACAAGGGCACCGAGTTCGAGAAGGCCGGCGCCGTACCGGACCCGTCCACCGCGGACTCCGAGGAGTACGCCGTCGTGCTGTCGCTGCTGACCCGCACGCTGCAGGAGGACCCGCAGCGCTGGACCGCCGTCGGCGCGGGCATCAAGGGAGTCACCGAGGAGACCACCACCGGTGTGCACCGGCTGTACGAGATGCACAAGGCCGGCGTGCTGCTGTTCCCCGCGATCAACGTCAACGACTCGGTCACCAAGTCGAAGTTCGACAACAAGTACGGATGCCGCCACTCGCTGATCGACGGCATCAACCGCGCCACCGACGTGCTGATCGGCGGCAAGGTCGCGGTCGTCTGCGGCTATGGCGATGTCGGCAAGGGCTGCGCCGAGTCGCTCCGCGGCCAGGGTGCCCGGGTGATCATCACCGAGATCGACCCGATCTGCGCGCTGCAGGCGGCGATGGACGGCTACCAGGTCACCACCATCGAGGACGTCGTCGGCATCGCCGACATCTTCGTCACCACCACCGGCAACAAGGACGTCATCACCGCCGACCACATGGCTCAGATGAAGCACCAGGCGATCGTCGGCAACATCGGCCACTTCGACAACGAGATCGACATGGCCGGCCTGTACAAGACCGACGGCGTCACCCGGATCACCATCAAGCCACAGGTCGACGAGTTCCGCTTCGCCGACGGCCACACGGTGATCATCCTGTCCGAGGGCCGGCTGCTGAACCTCGGCAACGCGACGGGCCACCCGTCCTTCGTGATGTCGAACTCCTTCACCAACCAGGTGCTGGCGCAGATCGAGTTGTTCGCCAAGACCTCGGAGTACCCGACCGACGTCTACGTGCTGCCCAAGCACCTGGACGAGATGGTCGCCCGGCTGCACCTGGACGCGCTCGGCGTCAAGCTCACCGAGCTCACCAAGGAGCAGGCCGAGTACCTGGGCGTCCCGCTCGAGGGCCCCTACAAGTCAGACGCCTACCGCTACTGAGCCCCTGAAGGCGCCTCGCTACCAGCGGGGCGCCGCTCAGAACCACTGGTTGGGTTGGTTGCCGCCGGGTGCGTGCCAGCCGTCGGGATTCGTCCGGGGCTGCTCCGGCTGCCGTGGAGGTTGCACAGGCGGAGGCTGCGGCTGCTGCGGGACGCCGTACGGGCTTGGCGGGCCGAAGGGACCGGTCGGGGTGGCATAGGTGGGGCGTCGAGTAGCGAGGCGGGCCAGTTCGCGGCGGCGGCGTTCGGCCAGTACGGCGGACAGGAAAGCAGGCGAGGAGATCGGCACCGGCGGCGCAGGCGCGGTGACGCCGCCGACCCGGAAGGCGAGGGCATCCCCCAGCGCAATCTGAGCTGCAGGCTCCAGTTCGGTGTAGCGGGCCAGGTATTCGCGGGACGTGTTGGCCAGTTCGTCCGACAGCCTGGACAGCTCCAGCGACTGCGCCCATTGGACCAGATGGCCGGGTACGAAGAGCGGGGGCGAGGCCATCGGCTGGTGGCGCTCGCGGATCACCACGGTGCCGGCCACCATGTCGCCGATCCGCTTGCCCTGCTTGTTCATCAGGCTGGCTACGATGCCCGGGCTGGACCCGAACCAGGGCGCGAAGTCGACGAACAACCAGAGCAGCGACCGGACCAGCGCGTGCCGGAACCGGATCGAGCTGCCGTCGTCGCGGACCACCCTGAGGCCGAGCATCATCTTGCCCAGAGTGCGGCCACGGGTCAGCGTCTCCATCACCGCGCGGTAGCCGATCAGCACCATCAGCCCGACGATGATGACGATCGCAGCGCTCAGCGCGGTGCTGGCAGAGGTGATGAGGAACCCGAACAGCATGGCCAGCAGCAACCCGAGCGCGATGGCCTGGATGACGAAGTCGATAGCGCAGGCCAGAGCCCGGGTCGGCATCCTGGCGATCCGCACCTGGAGGACGACCGCTTCCCCGGTGACCAACTGAGACACTGCGATCCCCCTCCCTGGGGCAGCGACATAGCGAGCCCGCGTCAGGCTAGTCTGCCAGCGCAGGAAGCCATAACAGGGATGCCAGGTTAGGGGAAGGAGGGGCGATGGACGTCGAGGCGTTCGTGTCGGTCCACCAGCCGCAGTGGGACCGGCTCGCCCAACTGACCCGCCGCCAGCGTCGGTTGACCGGCGCCGAGGCGGACGAACTGGTGTCGCTCTACCAGCGGGTCGGGACCCACCTCTCGGCGCTTCGGGCCAGCGGGGCGGACCCGGTCACGGTCGGTCGGCTGTCCGGCCTCATCGCCGATGCGCGCGGAGCGGTGACGGGTGTGCAGGCCCCGGTCTGGCGGGACATCTCGCGGTACTTCCTGGTCAGCTTCCCTGCGGCCTTGTATGCCTCGCGGCGGTGGTGGCTCAGCATCGGCCTGTTGTTTTACCTGGTCGCGGCGTGGATCGCGTGGCGGGTCCTCGCGCATCCCGAGGTGCTCGACTCGGTAGCGACACCCGGGCAGATCCAGCAGTTGGTAGACCAGGACTTCGCGAACTACTACTCGGAGAATCCGGCCCAGGACTTCGCCTTGCAGGTATGGACCAACAACGCCATGCTCTGCGCCGCCGTACTGGCGGTCGGGGTGCTGCTGGTGCCGTCGGTGTTCGTGCTGTGGAGCAACGCGGTCAATCTCGGCCTAAGTGCCGGGGTGATGATCGGGCACGACAAGGGGGGCGTGTTCTTCGGGCTGATCACGCCGCACGGCTTGCTCGAGTTGACGGCCGTGTTCGTCGCGACGGCGGCTGGGCTCCGGCTCGGCTGGTCCTGGATCGCGCCCGGCCCCCGGACCCGGATGCAGGCACTCGCGCAGACCGGCCGGGCGACCGTGGGAATGGCGATCGGTCTCACTGTGGTCCTGCTGATCACCGGACTGATCGAGGCGTTGGTGACACCGTCGCCGCTGCCGACCTGGTTCCGGGCCGGGATCGGAGCGGCCGTCGAGCTGGCGTTCGTCGTTTATGTCTGGACGCTGGGCAGGCGGGCGTTCAAGGCCGGCGAGTATGGCGACGTCGAAGCCGTCGACCGCGAGGCCACCGCGCCAGTCTCGGCCTGATCGCATCCGCACGCGCCTCCGCTTGCGCGTGCCGTTCGACCCAAGGATCGTCGTCACATGACCACGAGTTCAGTAACCCACAAGGCACAGCAGAGCCGCCTATACGACGTGTCGATCACCGTCGGGCTGATCGCGTACGGCGTCGTACATCTCTTGATCGCGTGGATCGCACTACAACTGGCCTGGGGGAAGAGCCACCAAGAGGCGTCCCAGCAGGGCGCACTGCAGGATCTGGCAAGCCAGCCGTTCGGCGCGGTCCTCCTATGGGTGGTCGCGATCGGCCTCTTCGCGCTGGTGATCTGGAAAGCCCTGGAACTGGCCTCCGGGTACCTTGACACGTCGAAGAAGGTCTCGTCCGCCGGTCGCGGCGTGGTGTACCTCGTGCTGGGAATCAGCGCCGTGAAGGTGGCTGTCGGCTCAGGCGGGTCGAGTAGCGGCACCCAGCGCAGTATGACCGGTCGGCTGATGGAGAACCCGGCCGGCCGGGTACTGGTCGTCATCGTCGGGCTGGCGGTCATCGGCATCGGCGTACGGCAGATCTACAAGGCAGCGACTAAGAAGTTCACCGAGGACCTCAGCGGCATCGTGCCGCCTGCCACGATCACCCTGGGCCGGGTGGGTTATGCGGCCAAGGGCGTGGTGTTCATCATCGCGGGCGCATTGTTCGCCTGGGCCGGTATCAGTTATGAGCCGGCCAAGGCAGGCGGACTCGATACCGCCTTGCGAACGCTCAAGCAGCAACCGTACGGCTCGTGGTTGCTCACCGTGATGGCGCTCGGCCTGGCCTCTTTCGGGATCTACTGCTTCGTCTGGTCCCGCAACGCCAAGCACTGAAGCACGCCAAGCACTGAAGCAGTGTGTAGATGGCGGTCAACATCGCCAGCAGGCTGGAGTCGCCGACATCGTCGCGCCTACCCAAGCTGATCGTCAGGCGATGCCGCTGTACAGACCGCAGTAGTAGTCGGCCAGACGGTCGAGATACGAACCGTCGTTGATGCTAGGCCCATAGGGCGGTGCCGCCTTGATTTCAACGGTGCTGCGGCCCACCAAGACCTCCATCTCATCGTGGTTGATGTGCTCCACGGTGCCAGCAGGAAGCAGGATGTGCTGGCCGACAACCCACTCTCCGGTGTCCACAACCAGCGCTGGGTGGCCGGGCGAGGTGCTGACGTCGTCCACCGCGCCGACATCACCGTCGGTCGCCACAACCTTGTAGCCGATCAGTTGCTTGAGGTCTTCAAAGTCGGCACCCGCGCGAAACTCCCACGGCTCGAAGCTGCTCATCGCCATGCCCCCAATTCCTCAGTAGGCCACCCACAAGTGGCGCTAGCACACCAGTACCCGACTCAGCGGAGTGTGATGCAGCGGGGCACCGTGACCAGCTCGGGCAATCACAGACAGTTACAGACGGCTGGGTGGGCCAGCACTGTTACAAGCGGCCCGCTTTCTTCAGGGCCAGGTAGGTGTCGGCGAGGGCTGGGGCGATGTGGTCGGGGTTCTCGTCGACCACGGTGACGCCGGCGCGGCTTAGGACCGCGGTGACTCGTTCGCGGTCCAGGCGGGAGCGGGCGGCCGAGGCTGCGCCGTAGACCTCGATCACGTCGGCCCGGGTGGATTCCATCTCCGTCAGCCGTGGATCGGCCACCGAGGCCAGCACCACTACGTGGCGGCGCAGCAGCGGTCCGATCACCGGTAGCAGCGACTCCTCGATGACGGCCGGATCCAAGCCGGTCAGCAGCACGACCAGCGATCGTTGCCGAAGGCGCTCGAGCACCTGGGAGACGACCACCCGAAAGTCGGTCTGCACCAGTTCGGCGTCCACGTTCGCTAGGGCGTTCACGAAGGACGGAAGCACGTCCTCCGGAGCCGGTCGGCGGACGTCGGCGCGGACCTCGGAATCGCAGACCAGCAAGCTGACCCGGTCGCCGGCTCGAGTGGCCAATGCGGCGAGCAGCAGCGCGGCGTCCATCGCGTGGTCCAGTCGCGGCGCGTCGCCGACTCGACCGGCGGACATCCTGCCGGAGTCGATCACGATGGCGACCTGCCGATCCCTCTCCGGTCGCCAGGTTCGCAGTACGACGTTGCCGCGGCGGGCCGTAGCTCGCCAGTCGATGCTCCGCACATCATCGCCCGGCACGTAGTCGCGCAGCGAGTCGAACTCGGTGCCTTGACCCCTTACCAGCAAGGCAGTCCGGCCATCGAGCTCCCGCAACCGTGCCAGCCTGGAAGGCAGATGCTTGCGACTGTTGAACGGAGGCAATGCCCGAACTGTCCACGGCACCTGATGCGAGCCCTGACGACCAGCAAAACCAAGAGGCCCGATCGAGCGGACCGTGATCCGAAAGGCACGCCGGTCACCTCGCCGCGTCGGGACCAGCCGGATCGTCAGCCTGCGCCGCTCGCCATTCGGTATATCGATCTTGTGCGGCGGGTCCAGCACACCAGCCGACGGCGGCCAGGCGTCACGGAGCCACCCCTTGACCCGGCGGCCCGGGTTGGCCACCAGCAGTGTCACCGTAGCCTGCTGCCCCAGTCGTACGGCGGTGTCGCCGTCGCGGCTGAGCTGAAGCCTTCGAGGCGAGCCAGCCAGCACGAGGTCGACCAGGCAGACCAGCAGCACCACGGCTACGACTAGACCGACTCCGGCCCAGCTAGGCATCAGCAGTGCGACAAACAGCACCCCGAGGCCCGCTAGCAGGCCCGCGCGGCCACTGACGACCATCAGCGCGGTACCGGCACCGTGGCCAGCACGCTCTCCAGTACGGCGTCCGCTGTGACGCCCTCCAGTTCGGCCTCGGGCCGGATCTCCACCCGGTGCCGCAGGCAGGGACGAGCCATCGCCTTTACGTCATCAGGGATCACGTAGTCGCGACCCGAGAGCCAGGCCCAGGCCCGTGCCACGGCTAGCAGCGCAGTGGCACCTCGCGGCGACACCCCGAGCTGCAGCGACGGCGACTGCCGGGTTGCGCGGCACAGGTCGACCACATAGGCGAGCACGTCCTCCCGCACAGCCACCCGACCTACGGCGGCCTGCCCTGCCAGCAGGTCCTCTGGCCCGGCCACTGGGCGCAGGCCGGCCGCAGCCAGGTCGCGCGGGTCGAACCCCTGCGCATGCCTTGCCAGGATGGCGACCTCGGCGTCGCGCGGCGGCATGTCCAGTGTCACCTTGAGCAGGAACCGGTCAAGCTGAGCCTCAGGCAACGGGTAGGTGCCCTCATACTCGATCGGATTCTGGGTCGCGGCCACCACGAACGGCGACGGCAGCTTGCGGGCCACTCCGTCCACCGTGACCTGGCGTTCCTCCATCGCTTCCAGCAGGGCTGCCTGGGTCTTCGGTGGCGTCCGGTTGATCTCGTCCGCGAGGAGGATGTTCGTGAACACCGGGCCCGGGCGGAACGCGAACTCGCTCGTCTTCGCGTCGTAGACCAGCGAGCCGGTCACGTCACCGGGCATCAGGTCGGGCGTGAACTGGACCCGCTTGGTGTCGAGCCGCATGGCCATCGAGAGGGCCCGCACCATCAGCGTCTTCGCCGTACCGGGGACGCCCTCCAGCAGGATGTGGCCACGGCAGAGCAGGGCGAGTACAAGCCCAGTCACTGCGGTGTCCTGCCCGACGACAGCCTTGCCGATCTCGCTGCGCAGCTCGACGAGCGCCTGCCTGGCGCGTTCGGGGGTGACCTCGGTAATAGGGGGGCTTTCGGTCGTCACGGGTGTCGAACCTCCTGGGTCAGGACATCCAGCTCATGGGACAAAGACAACAGTGTGGCGTCGTCGGTAGGTGCCAAACCGTAGAGCAGCTCGTACAGCATCGCCGGGTCCCGGCCGGTCCGCGCAGCCACAGTGGCGACCACTGCAGGCGGTTCAGCCCGGCGGGGGATGCCGTGCGCCTTGCGAAGCTTGCCGAGCGCCGACTCGCGGAGAGCCGCTGCAGCACGGTCCCGAGCCCGGGAACGTCTGTAGAGCCGAGCCCGTCCCTCTGTCGTCTCGGCCGCGTGCACGATCACCGGTAGCGGCTCCGGCACCACAGGTCCCAGCCGTCGGCCACGCCAGAAGGCCAGTACCAATACGGCGAAGGCCAGCGCCCAGGCGACGTACCGGACGTCCGGCGGGATCATTGGCTTGGCACCGGCGTCCTCGTTGGTAGGACCGGACGACTCGAACTGCGGGAGATACCAGACCAACTCGGCGTGCGTACCGATCAGGTTGAGCGCCAGGGCGGCGTTACCGTCCGCCGCGAGGCCATCGTTGGTGAATGACCGGGGTGTACCCACCACATCCACTGTCCGGCCGTCTACCTCCAGCCGTACGACGGTGTGGTGGATGCCGTCGCCGTAGCACTGCTTGGCCGAGTCCGGCGCCGAGTACGCCGTACCGGAGATCGTTGCTGTGCCAGCTCGAACGGCAGGGACGATGTCGCAGTCGGGAGCACGGCTACCCTCCGCCAGAGAATCGTTATCGTCCGCGACGCCCGGGGCAAGGATCTCCAACGCTCTGTTCGTCGGCCGCATCAGCACCAGGTGGGACCAGTGGGCATCGGCGATCTGCTGCCAGTCGTCACGACTCAGTACGCCGCCCGGCGCGATCAGCAGGGCTCGGCCATCGCCCGACGCTGTAGCGTCGCTCAGGGCTTCCGTGCCGGTCACCTTGACCCCGTGGTTCTCCAGCAGAGTTGCCAGGGCCTTGGCGCCAGTGGGCTCGGCAGAGTCCGGGCTGAAGGGCCCGGACGTCCGAGCCGCCCCGACGATCAGGAGTGCGACCACGCCCAGCACGATCACGCCGCTGATCAGTAGCGGGGTTCGGAGCACCCGCCAGGTCTCGGCTCCACTCCGCCCTACGGCGGTGGTCGAGCTCATCCAGCGGCCTCCTGAACCAAGGCCCGGGTGGACACCTTGCGAGCCGCCTCATCAGCTATAGCCACTACGGCGTACCGCTCGGGCGTGCCGGGCCGGTTGCCGTAGACAACCTCCGTGAAGACCAAGGCAGCAGGCTGCAGAGGCCCTTGTAGCGCAGGCACAGCACGACCTGCATCCGCCACTGCCTCGTACGCCGTCCGCCCGGCTCGATCGTCCAGCACAGTGCGTTCGGTGAGTTCGGCGACGCAGGCCCGGAACCGGCTACGCACGGCCACGGCATAGTCGCCTCCGGCAGCCGACGCTTCAGCCTCGGTTCGGTACTCGGCCGCCGTACGGGGTCTCGCGGTGTCGAAGACCGCCCGGGACTCCGTCTTGGTGGTACGCAGTACTCCGGCACGCCAGAGCACCACCAGCACGACCAGAGCGATTAGGCCTACGAGGGTTACGAGCCCGACCGGGCCGTCGGGGGATTGGCCCGCGACATTGCTGAACAAGTCGGAAATCCATTCCAGCACCTTTTGCATCGCTCGGGAGATGAGCGAGTCACCGGCCTGGCTGTACAGCGGCTTGGACAGCTCCTTCGCGGCCTCCGAGGCGGCGTCGTCTCGGCTGATGTCGATCGGTGGTTCGAACGGCAGCATCAAGGTCACCAGCGTGGCCTCTTAGGCGGCACGGCCGGCTGTTGCGACGGTCGCAGCACCGGACGCAACCACAGATCCAGGCCCTCGCGACGGACCCGCAGGTCGAGGTAGACCAGCGCCTGTACGGCGGAGATGAAGGCCAGGCTGGCGATCATCGTCAGCATCGCGGCCAGCCCCGCGGCGGCACCGATGGCGATCGTCGCGGCAGTAGCGCCGCCGTCGCCGCTACTGACCCAGGAGCCCAGCGTGAGAACCAGCAACGAGATACCGAATTGCAGTGCATAGCTGACGATGGTCACCACCACACCGGCGAACAGCAGGATGCCGAAGACGCGCCAGAACCGCCCCTTCACCAGGTACCAGGACCTCTTGAGCGAACCGACGACACCTACCCGGGCCGGTATGTACAGCCCGATGTTCGGCGCGTACCGCCCCTCCATCAGGACGACGGTGCCGGCCAAAGCCAGCCGGATGCCGAAGATCACTACCAGGACGCCGCCGGACAGCATCAGCACCAATGCCACGGCCCCGGCCGCGTCCGACGAGATAGCCGCGTCCGTGCCCGCACCGATGCCGAACACGGCCAGACCCCAACCAGCGATCAGCAGCACGAACGACAGCGACTGGACGAGGCCGACCGCAGCTAGCGAGGGCAGAGCGGGCCGGACCAGCCGGAGCAGCTCCCGCGGCCCCACCCGGTGACCGAGCTGGCTCCGCACCGCGGCCAGCGCGATGATCCCGGCCAGCAGGCTGGATACCACCGTGAACAGAACCAACTGCACGCCGTACATGATCAGGATGGCGGTGCCGGCCGTGGCGAACGGGTCCTCGGCCCCGAAAAAGCCGCTGATGCCGCCGGGCACGGCCAAATGCGTCAGTCCGGCCTGAACCGCGGTCAGGGCGATCCCGGCGATCACCGGCAGGCCCAGCATGACCGTCTTGTTCTCGGAGATGGTCCGGGCGGCGTTGTCGAGCAGGTCGACAGGCAGCCAGGACCGCAGCGGCTCGGAAAAGGTCGCGCTCTCCCGTACGCCGGTGTCGTGCCGCACGACGTGCCTCCCTCGGTCCGGCCGGTTGGGGTGTTCGACAGGGTTGTCGCCGGTCCGGGCTGTGGTCCATGATCACAGCCCGGGCGGTCCACCGCCGCTTCACCCGCCAAGTACCTGGTGGGCTGGTCGGCGATCCGGCGTGTACGCAACCCAGGGAATGGGACACTATCCGTAGTACGCGAGGTGTCGACGACGGATCCAGATCGGGCAAGGAGCAAGGCGTGGCTGAAGGTAACCGGGCGATGCGAGGCAGAGTCCTCATCGTCGACGACGACATGGCGTTGTCGGAGATGCTCAGCATCGTGCTGCGGAACGAGGGCTACGACACCCATCTTGTCGCCACCGGCGACAAGGCGGTGCCGGGCTTCCGCGAGTTCAAGCCCGACCTGGTGTTGCTCGACCTGATGCTGCCCGGCATGGACGGGATCGACGTCTGCCGCGCCATCCGGGCCGAGTCCGGCGTACCGATCGTGATGCTGACCGCGAAGAGTGACACCGTCGACGTGGTGCTGGGCCTGGAGTCCGGCGCCGACGACTACGTGGTGAAGCCGTTCAAGCCGAAGGAGTTGGTGGCCCGGATCCGGGCCAGGCTGCGCCGGATGGACGAGCCGGGGCCGGAGTCGCTGACCATCGGCGACCTGACCATCGACGTGGCCGGCCACTCGGTGAAGCGCACCGGCGAGACGATCCAGCTCACCCCGCTCGAGTTCGATTTGCTGGTCTGCCTGGCCTCCAAGCCCTGGCAGGTGTTCACTCGTGAGGTGCTGCTGGAACAAGTCTGGGGCTACCGGCACGCGGCCGACACCCGACTGGTGAACGTGCACGTGCAGCGGTTGCGCTCCAAGATCGAGAAGGACCCCGAGCACCCCGAGATCGTCGTGACGGTCCGCGGGGTCGGTTACAAGGCGGGTGCGGACTGATCGAGTACGGGCGCGACGATGCGCCACAGGCCGGGCGGCCCGAGGTCGAGCCGGAACCCCGCGGAACCGAGATCGAGCTCACCGCCGTCGGGGTGGACTGGCATGCCCAGCCGTCGCCGGTGTGGCGCACGCACCCCAGGCACTGGCCGGACCTGTGGCGCCGGTCGATCCAGGCCCGGATCGTCGCCGGCACCCTGCTGATGTCGACCGTGGTCCTGATCCTGGTCGGCTGGGTGATGATGAGCCAGGTCACCGACGGCATCCTGGAGTCGCGCCGGACCAGCGCTCTACAAGAGGTGTCGGCCCAGCTGGCCAGCTTGTCCAGCTTGTTGAACTCCGCCGATCCGGCCGGCATCGACCAGCAGTTGCCCAAGGTGGTCAACAGCGCGACCCAGTCCGGGCTGTACTACATGTCACTGGTCCCGACCGACTCGTCGAACTCGAATGCCAGGTTCAGCACCGGCCTGATCGACAAGGACGTGATCCCGGCCAATCTGCGGTCCTCCGTCGCCTCGGACGAGACGAAGGTGTTCGACACCTACGCACAGCTCAGGTACGAGCAGGGCGTCAAGCCGAGTGAGCCAGGCCTGGTGATCGGCTCGCAGGTGCGGGTGAACGCCACCGGCGAGCGGTACGAGGCGTACTTCCTGTTCCCGCTCACTGCACAGAAGGAGACGCTGGACGTGGTCCAGCGGGCAATGGTCACCGCCGGCCTGCTGCTGGTCCTGCTGCTCGGTGCGGTCGCCTGGCTGGTCACCCGCCAGGTGGTCACACCGGTCCGGATGGCCCGGCGGATCGCGGAGCGGCTGGCTGCCGGCCGGCTGGAGGAACGGATGCAGGTCCGCGGCACCGACGACCTCGCTCGATTGGCAGTCTCCTTCAACAAGATGGCCAGCAACCTGCAGCAGCAGATCCGTCAACTGGAGGAGCTGTCCCGGCTGCAGCGCAGGTTCGTCTCGGACGTATCGCACGAGCTGCGGACCCCACTCACCACAGTCCGGATGGCGGCCGACCTGCTGCACGAGTCGCGCGAGCGCTTCGACCCGATCAGCCGGCGCTCGGTGGAGCTCCTGCAGAACGAGCTGAACCGATTCGAGGAGCTGCTCGCCGACCTGCTGGAGATCAGCCGGTTCGACGCCGGTGCGGCTGCGCTCGACCTTGAGGACGTCGACCTGCGCGACATCGTTACGCGGGTACTGGAGAATCACGAGACCCTGCTGGAGCGCCGTGGAGCCGCGGTGCAGCTGGACATGCCGGTGCCGTGCCGTGCCCAGGTCGACGCCCGCCGGATCGAGCGGATCCTGCGCAACCTGATCGGCAACGCGATCGAGCACAGCGAGGGCCGCCCGATCCGGATCACCACCGCGTGCGACGAGGACGCGGCGGCGGTGGCGGTCCGCGACCACGGCATCGGCTTCCGCGCGGAGGAGTCCGAGATGGTCTTCAGCCGGTTCTGGCGGGCCGACCCGGCCAGGGCGCGGACCACCGGCGGCACCGGCCTCGGTCTGTCCATCGCCTTGGAGGACGCCCGGTTGCACCGCGGCCGGCTGGATGCCTGGGGTTCGCCGGGTGACGGTGCCTACTTCCGGCTCACGCTGCCGCGCCGCACGGACCTGACCCTGTCCGGTTCTCCGCTCCCGGCCCAGCCGACCGATGCCAGCCGGGTTGTGACGGAGACGGCGCTGGTCGAGGTCGGTGCGCCGTACCAGAAGCTGACTGGCGGCGACCAGTGAAGCGAGTACTGGTATCGCTGGCGTTGGCCGGCCTGCTGGCCGGCTGTGCCACCGTGCCGACGTCCGGGCCGATCAGGCAAGGGAACCAGGGCGGCCTCAACGGCAGCTCGCAAGGGGTCGTCGTCGAGGCCCAGAAACCGCGCCAGAACGCGGAGCAGTTGCCGATCGTGAACGGCTTCCTGGAGGCTATGTCGGACTCGCGGGCCTTCGACGTCGCCCGCGAGTACATGACCCCGGACGCGGCCGCCCGGTGGAAGCCGGAGCAGCAGATCTCCGTCTACGACCAGACCTCGACCACGGCGGTCAGCCGCGACGCCTACCAGAACATCAGACTGGACGCGCCGCTGATCGGGACGATCGACCAGCGCGGTTCCTGGACCCCGGCCAAGGACAAGAGCATCCACTTCGTCTTCAAGCTGAAGAAGGTGTCCGGGCAGTGGCGGATCGCCAACTTCCCGAACGGGGTCTTCCTCGGGCGGAACCAGTTGGAGACCAACATGGCGCCGCGCAACCTCTACTTCCTCTCCCCGACCCGGGAGATGCTGGTGCCCGACCCGGTCTTCATGCCGATCACGCTGCCGGCCGGCCAGGCCGCCACCCAGCTGGTGCAGGAGCTGTTGAAAGGCCCGACCGACCGGCTCGGCAACGGGGTGACGTCGGCGGCCCCGCCGGGTACCCAGGTGAACGTTTCGGTGCCGATCGAGGACAGCGTCGCGACGGTGGCGCTGAGCGACGCAGCCTCGGCGCTGGGGGACGCGGACCGCCGGCTGCTGGCCGCCCAGATCGCCTGGACGCTGCGCCCGATCACCACCCGGGTCCGGATCACCGTGAACGGTGCGCCGTTGATCGACGGCGAGCCCGACGAGCAGTCCTTCAGTAACTTCAACCACTTCGACCCAGCCGCACCCAACGGACAGCTCAAGCAGCTCTACGTGGTGCAGAACGGCAAGGTCCGGCTGCTCTTAGGGCTGGACGGCTCCCAGGAGATCAACACCCAGGCGCTGGATGGCAGCCTGCTGTACGGCTACGCCGCGCAGTCCTTCGCGGTCAGCCTGCAGGGCGACTACGGCGCGGTCGTCACCCGCTGCGGCGCAGACTGCAAGCAGTGTGAGAAGGGCAGCCTGTGCGTCGCCTACGCGCGGCTGACCCCGAAGGACAAGGGCGAGAAGCTGGTCGAGATCCCGACCGAGGGCAAGGTGCTGCGGCCGTCCTTCGACTGGCAGGGCAACCTCTGGATCGTCGATCGGGCCAACAATGCCAAACCGAGACTGCGGGTGCGCACCGTGGACGGCAAGGTGACCCAGGTCGTCACCGACTTCCGGGGGGCGGACCCGACCGTCTTCCGGATCGCCCCCGACGGTGTGCGCGCGCTGATGGTGGTGAAAGAAGGTGCTGCCACCTCGGTCCAGACCGGCACGATCGCGACCGATGACAAGAAGGCGATGGCGCTCAGCCGGATCCGGCCGCTGCAACTGCCGCTGACCGACATCAGCGACGCCTCGTGGTACCGCCCGGACGAGATCATGGTGACCGGTGCCTCCGGCGCTGGTCCCAACCGGCAGCCGTGGGAGGTCAACGTCGACGGCTCCCAGCCGCGCCTGGTGGTCGGTGCCGGCGAGTGGGACGCGGTGGCGCTGGCGGCGAGCCCGAACCTGGAGGCGCTGACGGTGATCCGCGACGGGAACGGTCTGCTGCACTGGCAGTCGAAGGACCTGAGCTGGTTCACGTTGCAGGAGAGCGACAGCCCGCGGAACAGTCAGCCCGTGTATCCCGGCTGACAGCTGTCCACAGGCGGTGCCCGGGCCGGTTGCAGTGAGGCCCGCCTGTCCCGCATCGTTGTCGGAGTGTCGCTGCGGGACGCGGTCGTCGGCTCCTTCGTGGACCTCGTCCTCGGCGGCGTCTGCGCGGGTTGCGAGCGCCCCGGCACCGCCGTCTGCGCAGCCTGTCGGGCCGCGCTGGAGGCGGCGACCCCCTTCCGGGCCTGGCCCGATCCCGCCCCGCCCGGTCTGCGCCCGCCGATCGCGACCACCCCGTACGCCGATGAGGTGCGAGCGCTGATTCTCGCCCACAAGGAGCACGGCCGGTACCAGCTGGCCAGGCCACTCGGGGAGGCGCTCGCCCTGGCGGTGCGCTTCGGTCTCGGCGCGGGCCGCGCAGCGTGGCTCTGCCCCGTGCCGTCCACCCGGGCCAGGGTCCGGGCGCGTGGCCACGACCCGCTGGGCCGCCTCACGGCCGCATGTGCCCGGTACCTCCGCAGCCTGGGGTATGACATCCGCGTGGCCGACGCGTTGACCGTCGTACGGCGGCCTGCGGACCAGGCGGGACTGTCCGCTGAGCAGCGCGCAGTGAACCTGGACGGCGCTTTCGCGGTCCGTTCGCGCTGGGCTGAAAGGCTGACGGATCAGCCAATAGTGGTGGTCGATGACGTGCTCACCACCGGCGCCACGCTCGCGGAGGCGTGCCGGGCGCTCGCCGCGGGTGGTACCCCGGCGCTCGGCTGCGCCGTAGTGGCCGCCACCCGGCGCCGGTTAACGAGAACTTCTCTACCGGTTTTCGCAGAAGCCGACTAGCGTTGGCATATGACACCCGCAGGGGCTTGTCGGACACAGATGTGGTCGAGAACCGGATCAGCCGGATTTCACCACGGAGTCCGACGGGCCGCTTGGCGGGTTTTCTCGTTTCGGGTGTCCGATCGAGACAGACGGGAGCCCGAAGACGTAACAGAGTCGCCGATCGATGGAGGTTTCCGTGGACGTCGTTGTCAAGGGTCATCACTGCGAGGTCAGTGACCGCTTCCGGCAGTACGTCGAGGAAAAGCTCGAACGGATCGAAAAAGTCGATCACCGGGTACTGCGGTGCGAAGTAGAAGTCAGTCAGGAAAAGAACCCGCGACAGCACGATCGGGCAATGCGAGTCGAACTCACCATGTACACCAGGGGTCCGGTGGTCCGGGCCGAAGCGACCGGCGAGACCAAGCAGGCGGCGTTCGACGTCAGCCTGGACCGGCTGCGGGCCCAGGTCCGCAAGGCCGCCGACCGGCGCCGGGTACACCATGGCGAGCACGCGCCCGAGGGGCTGCGCCACGTGGCCGCGAAGCAATCCCCGAACGGAAACGGGCCGATCGGGGAAGGAACAATCGTCACCGACACCGAGGTGGCGACGCACAAGGTCGGGTCGTTGACCGTGACCGGTGACGGCCCGCTGGTGATGCGGGAGAAGACCCATACCGCGAAGCCGATGTCTTTGGACCAGGCGCTCTACGAGCTGGAACTGGTCGGGCACGACTTCTACTTGTTCGTCGACGCCGATGAGAACCAGCCGAGCGTCGTCTACCGTCGCCGTGGCTACGACTACGGCGTCATCCGCCTGGCCGTCTAGCGCGCCCGAACTCAAGGTGGGGCCGGGGACTCTCCCCGGCCCCACCGGCGCACGAGCGGCATCTCAGGGTCGGGTCATGACCATGGGGTCCGTTGGTGCGGCACCGTGGACCGAACCAGCTGGAGCTGCTAGCGGTCGATCTGAGCCTGGAGTTTCGACGCGTAGGCGGCCACCTCGGCGTACACGCCTGGTTTGCCGGCAGCGGCGCAGCCGGTGCCCCAAGAGACGACGCCGAACAGTCGGCCGTTCAGCACCAGGGGGCCGCCGGAGTCGCCCTGGCAGGCGTCCTTGCCGCCTTGTTTGTAACCGGCGCAGATCTCGCCCTTGGCGGTGTAGCCGTCCTTCGGGTACGCCTTCGCGCAGAAGGCGTCACCGAGCACGGGTACGGTCAACTCCCGGAAGACGTCGTCCGGGCCGGTGCCCTTGGTCTCACCCCAGCCGTAGACCACCGGTTGTGCACCCACAGTGTCGGCGGCGGCGCTGGTTTCCAGCGGCAGCGTGGGTACGCCGGTGAAGGGCGTGGCGAGCGTCATCACCGCGACGTCGTGGCCGCGTCGCTTGCCGTACGCCGGGTCGACCCAGATGTGGGAGATGGCGGACTTCTGGCCGCCCTTGCCGGTCAGGTGGTCGCGCCCCTGGATCGCCGCGTAGGTACTGGTCGCTTCTTTCGAGCAATGGGCGGCGGTGACGATCTTGTTCGCTGCGACGAGGGTCGCCCCGCACCACTCTTCGCTCGGGACCGGCGAGCGGCGGTTCGACAGTTGGATGGCCCACGGGGCAACCGCGGTGTAGGCGACGCCGCCGCCGACGACTCGGGTCTGCGCTTCGCCGACCGAGGCGGCCGATGCGGTGGCTGACACAGCACCGAGCGATGCCACCGTCAGCGCGCCGGCCGCCAGGACGGCGCGGGCCAGCTTCAAACTTGCTGTCATGCCTCACTCCAGGGGATCTACGGTCGCGCGGGCCACGCGACCTTCTGCACGCAGGTTGCCTTTGAACCACTTGCCGGCGCACCTCTCACCTGCGGTAACGCCGAAGTTATGCCCCCGGTTCCGCCGGCCGGTTTCTGTCGGTGCCGACCGGCACAATTCCTGACGTGAACTCGACCTCGACCCAGGTGCTGTCCCTGGCCCAGTCCCGGCGGATCGCGCTGGCGGCGCAGGGCTTCACCGATCCACGCCCGAGAGGGGTGCCGGACCTGCGCGCGCTGACCCGGGTGCTCGGTCGGATCGGGCTGATCCAGATCGACTCGGTGAACGTGCTCACCCGGGCCCAGTACCTGCCGCTCTACTCCCGCCTCGGGCCGTATCCCCGCGAGTTGCTGGACCGCGCGGCCGGCAAGGCCCCGCGCAAACTGGTGGAGTACTGGGCGCACGAGGCGTCGCTGGTCCCGGTGGAGACGCACCCGCTATTGCGCTGGCGGATGGCCCGGGCGATGACCGAGGCGTGGGGCGGCCCGCGGGCGATCGCGGCGCAACGCCCGGACCTGGTCAAGCAGGTGCTGGCCGACGTCAAGGCGTACGGGCCGATCACCTCGCGGGAGATCGACGACGACATGGAGAAGACCCAGGACTACAACTGGGGCTGGAACTGGTCCGACGTGAAGCGGGCGCTGGAGTTCCTCTTCTACGCCGGCGAGATCACCGTGGCCCGGCGGAACCAGCAGTTCGAGCGGCTGTACGACGTGCCCGAGCGGGTGCTGCCGGCCGGCGTACTGGCGACTCCGACGCCGACCCCGGAGGAGGCGCACCGGCAGCTGATCTCGATCGCGGCGAGGGCGCACGGTGTGGCCACCGCCCAGTGCTTGAAGGACTACTTCCGGACGGCGCCCGCCGCCACCACGCTGGCGATCCGGGAGTTGGTCGAGGAGGGGGTGTTGCTGCCGGTCACGATCCAGGGGTGGAAGCGGCCGGCCTTCCTGCACCGGGACGCGAGGCTGCCGCGCCGGGTGAACGCTCGCGCCCTGATCAGTCCGTTCGACTCGCTGGTGTACGAGCGGACCCGGACCGAGGTGCTGTTCGACTTCCACTACCGGATCGAGATCTATGTCCCGGCGGAGAAGCGCGTCCACGGGTACTACGTGCTCCCGTTCCTGCTCGGGGACCGCCTGGTGGCACGGGTGGACCTCAAGGCGGACCGGGCGGCAGGGGTGCTGTTGGTGCAGTCGGCCCACGCCGAGCCGCGGGCACCGCTGGAGACACCGGAGGAGCTGGCCGCCGAACTGGTCCGGCTGGCCGGCTGGCTCGGGCTGGAGCAGGTGCGGGTGGCCGGTGGCGGCGACCTGGCGCCCGCGCTCAGCGTCGCGCTGCGGGGTGCCTGACGGGACCCAACGGAACTTTCTGGCCTGCCCACTCGTGGCTCCGTTGGGTGCGACTCACGCAACGGAGGTGGCCTGACACACCCGTGCCCGTACCATGGGTGACGCCCGCCCGGACGGCGTTTCCCCGCCGCGCCCGTGACCGGGCGAGATGCACGCCACCAGGTTTCAGCAACAAGGAGAGATCTCCCCACCATGAAGGCGTTCGACAAGGTCCTGCGGATCGGCGAAGGCAAGATCCTGCGCCAGCTCAAGGCCATCTCCGTAGTGGTCAACAAGATCGAGGACGACTATGTCGGGATGAGCGACGAGGAGCTGCGCGGCCAGACGGCCGATTTCAAGCAGCGGGCCGAGAACGGCGAGTCCCTCGACGCGCTGCTGCCGGAGGCCTTCGCCACCGTCCGGGAGGCGGCCAAGCGGACGCTGCACCAGCGCCCATACGACGTCCAGATCATGGGTGGCGCGGCGCTGCACCTGGGCAACATCGCGGAGATGAAGACCGGTGAGGGCAAGACCTTGGTCGGCACCCTGCCGACCTACCTGAACGCGCTGTCCGGCAAGGGCGTGCACGTGGTCACGGTGAACGACTACCTGGCCAAGTTCCAGGCCGAGTGGATGGGCCGGGTGTACCACTTCCTCGGCCTCGACTACGGCGTGATCCTGCCGGAGATGAGCCCCGCCGAGCGTCGGATCGCCTATGCCAAGGACATCACCTATGGCACCAACAACGAGTTCGGCTTCGACTACCTGCGCGACAACATGGCCAACTCGATCGATGACTGCGTCCAGCGTGAGCACAACTACGCGATCGTGGACGAGGTGGACTCGATCCTGGTCGACGAGGCCCGGACCCCGCTGATCATCTCCGGCCCGGCCGAGGACTCGCAGCGCTGGTACGTCGAGATGGCGAACCTGGCCGGCCAGTTGAAGCCGCGGATCGCCGACGACAAGGTGGCCGAGGACGCCCGGCCGATAGCCGACTACGAGGTGGACGAGAAGAAGCGCACCGTCGCGATCCTCGAGCGAGGTATCGAGAAGGTCGAGGACCGGCTCGGCATCGACAACTTGTACGAGTCCGCCAACACGCCGCTGATCAGCTACCTGAACAACGCGCTGAAGGCGAAGGACCTGTTCCGCCGCGACAAGGACTACGTGGTGGTCGACGGCGAGGTGCTGATCGTCGATGAGCACACCGGCCGGACGCTGCACGGCCGCCGCTACAACGAGGGCCTGCACCAGGCGATCGAGGCCAAGGAGAAGGTCGAGATCAAGGAGGAGTACCAGACTCTCGCGACCATCACCCTGCAGAACTACTTCCGCCTCTACAGCAAGCTCGCCGGCATGACCGGTACGGCGATGACGGAGGCGGCCGAGTTCTCGAAGATCTACGGCCTCGGCGTGGTTCCGATCCCGACCAACAAGCCGATGATCCGCGAGGATCAGCGGGACCTGATCTACCGCACCGAGGACGCCAAGTTCGACGCCGTGGTGGAGGACATCGCCAAGCGGCACGAGACCGGCCAGCCGATCCTGGTGGGCACCACCAGCGTGGAGAAGTCCGAGCGGTTGGCCGCGCAGTTGAGGAAGCGCGGTATCGCCCACGAGGTGCTGAACGCCAAACAGCATGCCCGGGAGGCAGCGATTGTCGCCGAGGCCGGTCGCAAGAACGCAGTCACGGTGGCCACCAACATGGCCGGCCGCGGTACCGACATCATCCTCGGCGGCAACCCCGAGCACCTGGCCGACAAGGACCTGCGCGCCCGCGGCATCGACCCGGTCGAGGCCGTCGAGGAGTACGAAGCCGAGTACCCGAAGGCGCTGGAGCAGTTCGAGCAGCAGGTGAAGGACGAGCAGTATGAGGTCACCGAGGTAGGGGGCCTGTACGTGCTGGGCACCGAGCGGCACGAGTCGCGCCGGATCGACAACCAGCTTCGCGGCCGGTCCGGGCGGCAGGGTGACCCCGGCGAGTCCCGCTTCTACCTTTCTCTCGAGGATGACCTGATGCGGCTGTTCAAGCGCGAGATGGTCGACTGGGCGATGTCGCGCAACGAAGACGACACCGTGCCGCTGGAGAACAAGGTCGTCACCAAGGCGATCGCGTCGGCCCAGTCCCAGGTCGAGGCGCAGAACTTCGAGACCCGGAAGAACATCCTCAAGTACGACGACGTGATGAACCGGCAGCGGCACGTGGTTTACAAGGAGCGTCGCCGGGTGCTCGAGGGAGCCGACCTGCACGAGCAGGTCCAGGACATGCTCGACGAGACCGTGCAGGGCTACGTCCAGGGTGCGACCGCCGACGGGTTCGCCGAGGACTGGGACCTGGAGGCACTGTTCACCGCGCTCCGGACGCTCTACCAGACCGAGATCACCGAGGAGGACCTGATCGAGGACGCCGGCGGCGACCGGGCCGGACTCACCCAGGACTTCCTGATCGAGCGGTTCATCGCCGACGCCCGCGAGGCCTACGCCCAGCGCGAGGAGACCCTCGGCTCGCCGACGATGCGCGAGCTGGAGCGCCGCGTGGTGCTCAGCGTGCTGGACCGCAAGTGGCGCGAGCACCTGTACGAGATGGACTACCTGCGCGAGGGCATCGGCCTACGTGCGATGGCGCAGCGCGACCCGCTGGTCGAGTACCAGCGCGAGGGCTACGACATGTTCTCCGCCATGATGGAGTCCATCAAGGAGGAGTCGGTCGCCTTCATCTTCAACGTCGAGGTCAGCGTCGAGGAGCTCCAGCCCGAGCCCGACCTGGCGGACCTGGAGCTGCTGGGCACCGATGAGGTCGAGGGCGAGGACCTCCTGGTGCCGGGTGCGCCGGTCGCCGAGTTCCCGGGCCGCCAGGCCGCGACGGCTTTGGACGGGCAGGAGCAGGACGCGGCCCGCCCGCAGGACACCCCGCGGATCCAGGCCAAGGGGCTGTCGAACTCGAACCGCCCACAGCGACTGTCCTACTCGGCTCCGACGATCGACGGCGACGACGAGGTCTCGACGCACACCGACGCAGCCGATAGTGGTGCTCTGGAGTACGCCGGCACCCCGCGCAACGCAGCCTGCCCCTGCGGCTCCGGCAAGAAGTACAAGCGCTGCCACGGCGACCCCCAGTCGGAGTTCTACAAGGACTGACCAGCAAGTCCGAACATGTCGAGGGGGAGTGCGGGGGATGCGGACGTGGCTGACGGAGCGGTTCGGGTTGACGGTGCCGGTGGTCGGGGCGCCGATGGCGGGCACCAGCGGTGGCGCGCTGACCGCGGCTATCTCCTCGGCGGGCGGCCTGGGCATGCTCGGCGCGGGCTCGGCCGTCAGCGCCGACTGGATTCGGCAGCAAGGCGCCGTCGCCGCCGAGAGCGGCAAGCCGTACGGCGTCGGACTGATGGCCTGGGCGATGGCCGAACGACCCGAACACCTCGACGCGGTACTCCAGTTGCGCCCGGCGCTGGTGTCCCTCAGCTTCGGCGACCCCACGCCGTACGTCGAGCCCTTGCGGGCGGCGGGAATCGTGGTCGCGACGCAAGCCGGCACCGTCGCTGACGCGCGCGAAGCGGCGGCGACGGGCGTTGATGTGATCGTTGCCCGCGGCGCCGAAGCAGGCGGTCACGGCCGGAACGCCGTCGGCACCCTGCCTTTGCTGCAAGCGATCCTGGACGCCGTTGACCTGCCGGTCCTCGCCGCCGGCGGCATCTCCAGCGCTCGCGGCCTCGCCGCTGTCCTCGCCGCCGGAGCCGCAGGCGGCTGGATCGGCACCGCGTTCCTCACCTGCGTCGAGGCGATGACGGCCGGACCGGCGCGTCGCCGGTTGATCGAGGCCGACGAGACAGCCACGGTGTATGGCACGGTCTTCGACGCCGCATCCCGCGCGGGCTGGCCCGACGAGTTCGGCGGCCGCGCCCTGCGCAACGCCTTCTTTGACGACTGGGAAGGCCACGAAGCTTCATTGAAGTCCGACGACGCGGCCCACGAACGATTCACCGCCGCAGTCCGTGCGGCCGACGTCACCACCTCGTCCTTGTACGCCGGCCAGGGCGTCGGTGCTCTCGACCGAGAGCGCACCGCGGCCGAGGTGCTCGCCCACTTCGCCTCCGCCGACACCTATCTCCGCGCCGCCGCAACAGCCTGACCACCTAACCCATCATCGGTCCCTTGTTCCCCGGCGTGTCGCCCTTCATCGGTCCGTTGTGACCAAGCAGTGGGGTGGCGCGGCACCACCCTGACGGTCGCCAACGTCGCGTACGTCGTACGGCTGGGGTTGTCCATAAGTACGACGAGCACGAGAGTGTGTGACGTCTCGCCATTGCACCGCACCCGGGACCGCGTTGGTCGCGCAGTCGCAGGGGGAC
>JAWWPC010000262.1:0-2854 GCA_033851055.1 Kribbellaceae bacterium
TGATCAACTGGGCTCTCGACCGGTACTTCCCGGCCGCTGGCTCCTTCCTGGAACTCGGCTGTGGCAACGGCTACGTCGTCGACCGGGTCCGGCAGCTCCACCCGGACTGGCGGCTGGTCGGCACCGAGCTGTTCGAGGAGGGGCTGGTGAACGCCCGCCATCGGATGCCTGCCGACGTGGAACTGCGGCAGATGGACGCCACCCGTATCCCGTACGAAGCGGAGTTCGACGTGGTCGGCGCGTTCGACGTGATCGAGCACATCGAGGTCGCGCCCGCCGTCCTGGCCGGCATGTACCGGGCGACCAAGCCCGGCGGTGGCTTGCTGATCACCGTTCCGCAGCACAAGTGGATGTGGAGCGACGCGGATGTGGCTGCGCATCACGTCAAGCGCTACACCCGGCGCGAGCTGCGCGAAGAGATCAGCGCGGCTGGATTCACGATGGTCCGGGTCGCGTCGTTCGTGTCGCTGCTGCTGCCGGCGATGATGGCTTCGAGGATGCTGAAGAAGGACCCGGGCAACGTCGAGGAAGAGCTCGACATGGCCGCGCCGATCAACAAGGCCTGCTACTCGGCGATGCAGTTGGAGGGTGCGCTGATCCGGGCCGGTCTCAACTTTCCTGCCGGTGGATCGCTGTTGGCCGTTGCCAAACGCCCGTCCTGATCCCGCGCTGTACTCCCTGACCACGCGCCATGCTGTGGTGTTCGTCGGTCCGTTGTTCCCCGGCGTGTCGCCGTTCGTCGGTCCCAAGTTGCCCCGTGTCGGCGTCCGTCGTTCCCGAGCCTGCCCTGCAGGGGTTCGGGTTTCTCCACAGCTGCGACAGCCTTCCGGAGAACCGGGCGCGCCGGCAGTCGGCGTACGGACCGACAGGTAGTAGTGGGCCCGCCGGCGTCTAGCAGGCGACCCGGGTGTTGCCGGGGTCGGGTTGCACCTGATCATCGGTGCCAGCGGCAACCGCCTTCCCCCCAGGTGGTAGGTGACGCTCGTCACCCACAGCCGGAAATCACTCGTTCTCAGTGGTGATGTCCGGGTGTGCGTCGACGTCGGTTCGTTCCCGGATCACGTATGTCGGTCGGCCCATCGAGTCGGAGTGCATCCGGCCGACGTACTCGCCGAGTACACCGATCGCGAGCATCTGGGCACCGGAGAACAGCGCGACCATCGACGCGATCGTGGTGAAACCGGCCACGGTGGTGGCGCCGACGGCGTACTTGTAGATGATCACGCCGAACAGCAGCAGGCCGAACACGGCGCAGAGGAAGCCCAGGTAGCCGACCAGGCGCAGCGGCTTGGTCGAGTAGCCCGTCAGCATGGTCAGGGCGTGCTTGATCAGCAACGAGAACGTGTAGTTGGAGCGGCCGTCGGCGCGCTCCTCCATCCGCACCTTGGCCTCTGCGACCCGGGTGGTTGACCAGGACAGCGCGACATCCACCGATGCGTGCGGCCCCTCGAGCCCGTCGAACCCGTCCCGCAGGAACGTCCGGAAGGCCCGGAACGCACTGATCGAGCGGGCACTCTGCACCTCCAGCGTCGAGGCCATCGCAGACTTCACCAGCCGGGACGCGAAACTGCGGAAGAACCCGTGCTCCTCCTCCTTCGGTACGCCGTACACCAGGTCGATGTCGTCGGTCAGCGCGTTGAGCAGCACCGGGATCTGGTCGGCCGGGTGCTGCAGATCGTCGTCCATGGTCACGATGACCTCGTAGCGGGCGTTCCGGATACCCGCGATCAGCGCATTGTGCTGCCCGTAGTTGCGGGCCAGCCGCATCGACCGGGTCTGCGGGTACTTGTTCGCCAGCTGGCTTGCCACCTGCCAGGTGTCGTCCGGGCTGCCGTCCACCACCAGCACGATCTCGAACGCCGTTGTGACGGCCGGCAGGGTCTGCATCAGATCCTCGACGAGGCGCGGCAGGGTGCTGGCGGAGCGATAACATGGCACGACGACGGAGACGAGCACTGCTTGACCTTTCACGGTGGCTACAGTCGCGGCGGATGTAGTTATTGTGGTTCCGGTACGGGCGAACGAGCCGATTATTCCACTGAATAGAAGGGGAACTGCCATTTCCGTCAGCGACCTGGGTGCTCGGGCTCTCGGCGACCACCGGATCCGGTACCTGATCGTCGGCGCGGGTACAAATGTGATCTACTTCGGCCTGTTCTGGCTCGGCTGGCGCCTGCTGGAAGGCACCCTGCCGTACCTCGCGGTCACCGCGATGGCGAACCTGGGCACCGCTCTGATCGCCTACCCGGCGTATCGCACCTTCGTCTTCGGCTCGTCCACCGGTTGGCTGCGCGGATTCGCGAAGTTCTACACCGTCTACCTGGTCGGTCTGGTCTGCTCCCTGCTGGGGATGCCGCTGCTGATCGAGGTGCTGGGCGTGCCGGTACTGCTGGCCCAGGCGATCATGATCGCGATTGTGCCGCTCGTCTCGTACCTGCTGCACCGCTTCTGGACCTTCGCAGATAATCCCCACACGTCGAAGATGCGCGAGACACCCCAGAAGTTGTCTGTCCGCCCGGTCGACACCACCAACCCTTGAACCCGCCCCGTACGACACCCCTGGACGTCCGGCTGGGCCAGCCCGGGCGGCGTACGGAAGCCGGAAGCGGGCGCCGGCTTTGACGGCCGGCGCCCGCTTTTCGTTGTGGTGCTAGGGAATCAGAGGATGTCCCAGGTGAGTGGGGTGCCTTTGACGGCGTCGACGTGGAACTCGCGGCCTTCGATGGAGGTGAAGGCGTCGGGTGGCAGGCCGCCGGCCGGGCGGACTGAGCGGACGTTGTCGGCGGCAACCTTCTCGCCTGCTTTCACGTCGCGGGTCACGTAGAGCGAGCGGCGGAAGCGGAGGACGTTCTGC